>JAPYWL010000093.1 GCA_028276365.1 Deltaproteobacteria bacterium
TTTTATTTATTCAGGGAGATACGAGTACTGCTTTTTTAGTAGCTTTATCTGCTTTTTATATAAATAAAAATATAAAAATAGCACATGTAGAAGCTGGTTTAAGGTCTTTTGATAAGTATCAACCTTTCCCTGAAGAAATTAATAGAAAGCTAATTTCTCATATAGTGGATTATCACTTTGCACCTACTCATTTGAGTGCTAAAAATCTATATAATGAAGGTATAAAGGAGAATGTATTTATAACGGGAAATACAGTAGTTGATGCTTTAATTTCTATTCAGGATAAAATAGATGAAATAGATTTATCAAGTTATAATATAAAAGGAAATGAGTTTATATTAGTAGAAGTTCATAGAAGAGAGTCATTTGGAAAACCTATGCTTGAAATTATAGAAGCTATAAAAGAAATTGCTCTTAAAACTAAGATAAAAGTTATTTTTCCTGTTCATTATAACCCCAATGTAAGAAAGGTAGCTTTTGAAATCTTAGGAGATATCAAAGAATTAGTTTATTTAATAGAACCTGTAGATTATTTAACTATGTTATCTTTTATAAAACATGCTAAATTAATAATAACTGATTCAGGAGGGATCCAAGAAGAAGCTCCTACTTTTAAAACTCCAGTATTTGTGGTAAGGAATGTTACAGAAAGACCCGAAGGAATCCAAGATGGTTTTATTTTTATAGCCTCTAATAATAAGCAAAAGATTATTAATACAGTTTTAAATAATTTAGATAAAAAACAGGAATTAATTAATTTAAATAAATCTAATCCATATGGAGATGGGTTAGCTTCTAAAAGAATATTCGATATAGTTTCTAAGGTTATTTAATCTTTTTGGGTTGGTTTTTTTTATTTTGGGTAATGTATAGTTGTAGAGCTATTATTTTTGATAGAAAAAAAATATTAACTGGTAATAAATTAAAGCTATTTACTGATAAATTGGGAAAAATTGAAGCTTATTATAAATTTAATATCAAAAATATAAACTTAGATAAATTGAATTTAGTAAAAGTAAATCTTAAATCTTATAAAGACAAAATTTACCTTCAAAATTATATAGTTGAGAATTATTTTTTTAAAATAAGAGATAATTATGAAAAAGCAATAATAGCAATGTATTTAATTGAGTTATTAGATAAAACAATGGATTTTGATTTACCTGAGAGTAAAATTTTTAATATGTTTATTAGTTTCTTAAATTTCCTTAGTAATGAAGAAAATCAAAGTAAAATCTTTGTTAATTTGATTAAATTTATTAATTATTATTTTTTCTTTTTAGGATATGGTAATTTGATTGAAAATTATAAAGAAAATTATGAAAAAGATATTAGTAATGTATCTTTTGATGAGATTATAAAATTAAATGAATATATAGAAAAGATTTTTAATATTGAGTTAAATTCATTAAAAATAAATAAATAAGGATATTAAAATTGAGCAGGAGATAATTTTTTTTAATTGAAAAGGATTAGTGTATGGATGTAGTTTTAATTTTACTTATTGTAGTAGTGATATTAGCGCTATTTTTTGATTATACGAATGGGTTTCATGATACTGCAAATGCTATAGCTACAGTGGTTTCTACGAGGGTTTTAACTCCTAGGTTTGCTGTTGCTTTAGCTGCTATTTTTAATTTAGTAGGTGCTCTTATTTCTGTTGAAGTTGCTACTACTGTAGGTAAAGGCTTAGTTAATCCTCAATTATTAGATATTCTTACGATGTTAGCAATTGTAATAGGTGCTATTATTTGGAATTTAATAACTTGGTATTTTGGGTTACCAACTAGCTCTAGTCATGCATTAATAGGTGCTATAATAGGTGGAGCTATTGCTCATTATGATTTTAGTGTAGTTAATTACTCTATTTTGATTAATAAAGTATTTTGGCCTTCTATATTTGCTCCTATACTTGGGATAATTGGGGGAATTATTTTCTTATTTATTTCATATTTGATTGCCTCTAATATAAAAGCTTATTTAGTAAATAGATTATTCAGGTATTTACAGTTGTTTTCATCTTCTTTTATGGCGTTAAGTCATGGTTCTAATGATGCTCAAAAGACTATGGGACTTATTTCTATGGCTTTAGTTGCTGCTGGGGTTTATAAGGAGTTTACGGTACCTTTATGGGTAAAATTAGTAGCAGCTTTTGCTATTGCTTTAGGAACAATGGTAGGAGGTTGGAGAATTATTAAAACTATGGGTATGAGGTTAACTAAATTAAGACCTGTGGATGGATTTAGTGCTGAAACTTCTGCTGCTACTACTATTATGTTAGCTTCTCATTTCGGTATGCCTATTAGCACTACCTATGTTATTACTTCCTCTATTATGGGAGTAGGAGTCGCTAAAAAATTAAAGGCTATTAAATGGTCCTTAGCTTTTACTATTTTAACCGCTTGGTTTTTTACTATTCCCGCCTCTGCTACCTTATCTTTTTTAATCTATAAGTTGCTTAGCTTATTCATTAAAATCTAAACTAATTTTAATTTTATTTAAAGTAATATGAAAAAGAAAAGAATTTTGATTTAATAAAAGGGGTAAATGAAAGTTTTATTTAATTATATATTAAAAAGGAAAAAATAAGATGTAGAATTAGTATGAGTGAAATAAGAATACCTAACATATATAAAAAGAGGATGGAGGAAAGAAAAATGAATACTAATAATCAATTAACTGTAGGTATCTTAGGATTTCAGGGAGATTTTTTAGAACATCAGCATATATTATCTGCTTTAAAGGTTAATACTAAGATAGTTAAATATGAAGATGAGTTAGATGATGTAGATGGTTTAATAATTCCTGGTGGGGAAAGTACTACTATTAATATGTTAATGGAAGATGATTTTAGGGTTAAATTAGTTGAAAAGGCTAAGCAGGGGTTTCCTATTTTTGGGACTTGTGCAGGGGCTATAATATTAGCTAAAAGAATTATTGATGGAACTAATTTCCAAAAACCATTAGGATTAATTGATATCGAAGTAAAAAGGAATGCTTATGGAAGACAAAAAGATAGTTTCAGTGTTGTTATTAATATCTTTGATTCTTATATTAGAGCGGTATTTATAAGAGCTCCTGAAATAACTAAAATAGGTCCCAAAGTTAAAGAATTAGCCTCCTTTGAAGAATTACCTATATTAGTTCAAGAAGATAATATCTTGGTTTCTACTTTCCATCCTGAATTATCTGCTAATCCTATTTTACATTCATATTTCCTTAATATGATTAATCAATATAAATCTAAATTAAGTTAAATTTTAAATTTAATTGTAAATATAGTTAGTTATAAATTTATAAATTTTTTTTAATGAAAACATTAAAACAGTTAATAAGTGAATTAAAAGATAACGGAGTTAGTGAAAAATTACTGAATGCTATAGAAATAATAAAAAGGGAATATTTTGTATTAAAAGAATATAAGCATTTAGCTTATGAAAATGAAGCTTTACCTTTTATAAAGGGCCAAACTACGTCACAACCCCTTGTTATTGCTAATGTTATAGATTCTTTAGAATTAGATAAAGATGATGTAGTATTAGAAATAGGTACGGGTTCTGGCTGGCAAACCCTTTTATTAGCCTATTTTTCTAATAAAGTTATTACCTTAGAAATAGATAAAGACATCCTACAATTAGCTATTAATAACATCAAAAACTT
>JAPYWL010000094.1 GCA_028276365.1 Deltaproteobacteria bacterium
AATCTAGTTAAGGCATAAGCAGATAAAAAACTTAATAAAGTATTAAAAAAAGCTGAAAGTAAAGAAACTATTACACTATTAACAAAATACACCCCTATATTCATAGTTTGTAAAATCTCTACATAATTTTTTAAACTAAATACTAATTTATTTTGAGATATATAAGAATTTGGAATTAATGAATAGAAAAATACCAATAATATAGGTAATAAACTGTAAATTCCTAAAAAAATTGAAATTACAACAAATAATATTTTATTTTGTTTATTTGTTTTCATCTTTTCTTTCTTAGGATTTCTTAGATATTATAAAGGAATATATTTTTCTATTTAATTTTAACCATTTTCTTAAGTATTTAGTTTGATAATTATCATCATAGAATCCTAATAAAAATTTTTCTATTTTGTAGATATTTAAAGATTGTAATTCATTTATTATGTAATCTCTATAATTTTCTGAGTCAGTAGCTATGTATATTAAAGAATCTTTTGTTAATTTATTATAAATTAATTTTAGAAACCTTTTATTTATTAATCTTTTATCAATATGAGCTTTTTTAGGATAAGGATCTGGAAAATTTATTATTAATTTTTCTACTGAAGAAAAAGGTATGTAAAAATGAAAAATAAAATCTGCTAACCCTTCTACTAATAAAACATTATCTATATTGTTTAAGATTAATTTTTTGGAAACTTCTTTAACCAAGCTTTGAGATCTTTCTATAGCTAATATTGCTTTATCTTGATTATTTTTAGCAAAATCTATCAAAAAATCACCTTTACCAAATCCAATTTCTACACATAAATTACTATCTTTATTAAATGTTTTTTTTATATCTATAAATTTAGGCTCTAATAGTAAAAAATAATCATTTAACTTTTCAAAATGGTTATAAGGGAATAAGATATTTTTGTATATGTTTTTAAACATAGAAATATTTATTTTTAATATTTATTTAATAGAGATAGTTAATTTGTTTTATGCGGCTGGTGGGAGTCGAACCCACAACCTTGTGATCCGAAGTCACATGCTCTATCCAGTTGAGCTACAGCCGCTTGATTATTACCTAAAAGCTATCCTCTCTGCTTGATCCCCTATAATCGGTAATTTATAATATTCTTCATTATAAGCTTTTATAGCTAAAAATATTCCTAAAGCTAATAATCCAAACCCCCAAATAGTTAATGGAATTGTAAGTAAACAAGATATTATACTTCCTATATAACTTATATAACTTAAAATAAAGGAAAATATACAGAAAAAAGTTGAAATTAATACATTTATTGCTACAAGAAACAAGGATTGAATAGAGTGAAACTTAATTAATCTATTTTCTGGTTCTAATAATAATAAAAGCCCTGGAATTAAGCCTAAAGTTATTAATCCTAAATAAGCTCCTGCTGCTAATAGCCTATGGTCTATCCCTGTTCTGGTATTCATTTATTTCAACCTCCGATTTTTTATATTTTATTACAATTTAAATTAGTTCTTTTAATATAGTTTTAATCTGGGCAGTTATATTAGCTTTAAATGCATATATTGGCTGTGTTAATTCATATTTTATATATATTTCCTCTAAAATATACTTAAAAATTTCTTCTAATTTTAAATCAAAATTATTCAAATTCATTCCTACTTTACTTATATACTCAATAAATTTTTTAACATATAAATCTAAACTATAATAAGACAGCTTAATAAAATCTTTAACATCACTAAAATTAGTAAAATACATTATATGAGGTAATAAAAAATTATTTATTTTTTTCTCTATAATCAATTCTTCTTGAAATTTTAGATTATCTTTATAATTAATATAACTTGTTAAAAATTCGGGTAATACAAAGTTAAATTTATGATTAGGTACTCCCATACTTTCTGCCATTATTAACGCATTCTCTTTAATAAAATAATAACTAACACTATCTCTTGTATGTCCAATTACAAATAAAACCTTTATATCCTTGTTTATTAAGTTTTTTAAATCAAATATTTTTTGATTGGAATCTTCTAGAAGATAATCTATTTCAAAATTATTAAATTTTAAAAATTGAGACAACTCATTATCCTTTAAAATATTATATATTTCATAAGAATCTTTATAATTAAAATCTGAAATAATATTTATAGCAGTTTGAGATTTTAAAACCTTTGAAATATTACTATGTCCTATTATTTTTAAATTATTAAAATAATCTTTAAAATATTCTTTTAAAATAAAAGTTCCTCCTAAATGGTCATAATGAGAATGAGTTAAAAGTAAATAATTTATTTTATATTTATTTTTTATTAAATTTAACAGTAAATATGCCCAAGCTGTTACACTTATATCTATTAAAATATTGTCTATTAAATATATATAGCAATAAGGAGAGCCTAAAACTATACCAAATTCTTCCTCTTTAATTGTATAATTCCTTATATAATTTTCTCTTAATATTTGATTTTCTTTTTCTATTAATTTAAAAATTTCTTCAATTTTCATTTACTTCACCTTTTTTAGATATCGTTATTTTTGGCTTTAAATATTGTTATTTTTTGACTAATTAATAATCAAAAGTTTTAACTTCTAATTTCATATTTAGAATATTTTCTAAATCTTTTATTATTTTTCCTTTTTTACCTATGATATCTTTTCTATGCTTTTCATTTACCCAGATTATAGAATATTTCGGATTAATAGTTTCTATCTTAAATTTTTTATTCCCTAAAATTAATTTTACGTTTTCATATACTTTATTATTTAATTCATCTAGCAATTCTTGAGATATTCTCTTAACAGGTACTATTATTGTTTGTTCTCCAAAAGTATATATTTCATATTCTAATACACCGTCTTCAAAATTTCTAACTTCAACTACTGGTCTGGCTAACCCTGGATCTGACATACCTTCAGGTACTTTAACATTTATACTTAACATTAAAACTTTTTCTATTTTCCCTTTATTTATAAAAATAACAGTATCTATAATAGATGGAATAACTCCTAGTTCTATCCTATGAATAAACCTTTGTATAGCAGCAAAGGGTGAGGTAGCGTGTATAACTCCTACCATCCCTACACCTGCTAATCTTAAATCTATATATAAATTGAAATCTTCATTATTTCTCATTTCATCAAAAATAACATAATCAGGACGTGATAATAACAAAATATCATATATTTCATTTGTATTGGCATGAGTTTTAGAATACTGAGTAACTACTTTACTTACTTGTAGATCTCTTGGGGATTCTAAGGTTTTTACTATTTTCCTTAAACTAGCATAATGTTCTGTGATAGCTTGAGCAAATGTGGTTTTACCTTGTCCAGGAGCACCTGCTATTAATAAACCTTCTGCTTGCTTCTCTATTCTTTTTCTTAGTAAATCACTTACACTACTTTCTTTTAAATAATCCTCTAATGTTAATCTTCTTATTGGTTTAGCTATTGTTATTTCTATCTCTTCTGAAACAGGAGGTAATACTATTACTATTCTATACCTATTTAATTGAATTACCTTAGTATTTTCTCGATCTATTTCTATTAAAGCTTCTTTATTGTTTATTATATCATTTATTATATTCATTAATTCTTCTTTAGTAAATTTGTATTCCAAGGTTGTAAGTTGCCAATTACCTGGAGAACCTACTTTAGCTAATACATTATTATTAG
>JAPYWL010000095.1 GCA_028276365.1 Deltaproteobacteria bacterium
AATGTTAAAAAATGTAAAGATAGATAAGGATTTTTTTAATTTTTTTTATAATAATAAATAGGAGGGGGAAAATATGAAAGAAAATTTTAAAAAAATAGTTAAGGGATTTAGTTTAATAGAGGTAGTTATAGCAGTTAATTTGTTAGCTTTGATTTTAGCTATTTTAGGGTTATCGGTTTTAGGGAGTCAGAAACTTATAATCAATGCTCAAACTAGAAATGAAATTTCTAAAATAGGCGAAGGAATATTAGATTATGTATGTTCACTACCTATTTCTGATAGAGTCGCTGATCCTACTATCCCTCGAGAAGATCCTAACAATAACATAGACTCAATTTCTGATTTTGTTAATCAAATAATTAACAAGGATACTATTATTAATCAAATGAACTCTATTCTGAATTCAGGAGCAAATTCTATTAAAATAGGGGTAGTTCAATCTATAAATTCTAATAATTGGTTTCCTAAAGGAAGAGTAATTCAATTTGGAACTGATAGAAATAATAATTCTTATGCAGAAGTAATCCGTGTTAGTAATGGAGTTTATCAGGTTAGAGTTAATATTATTTATCAAACTAATTCTAGAAATCCAAATAATGTAAAAAGAATAACAGTTTCTAGAGTTGTAGCTTTTTAATTTTTCAAATATTTTAATTTTTTAAAATAAAGGAGGGAGTATGAAAATTATAAATGGTAATATGAAAATTATAAAAGATAAGTTTAATGGATTTACTCTAATTGAGATAATAGTTGCGGTTACTATATTCTTAGTTATTATTTTAATTTTTATCCAGGTTTTTAATTCTATTATCAAGCAAAATAAAATTAGTATAGAAAAAGCAAGAATGAATGAGTATTTAAGTTTGATTGAAAAAGTTATAAAAGATGAATTAAATGCTTCTAATTTAGAGGTGGACCCTTATACTTGGTCTGCTTTTGAAGCTCAAAATCCTATTATTAATCCTAAATTTTATCCTACTTCCGTTATCCAACCTAATATTTTCCAAGAATCTATTGATATTAGTCAATACCCCTTAGTTTATGTATATCCTACTCAAACTAATGATAAAAATATATTAGCTGCTTTACAAATTCCTAATGGTCAAGCTATTAGAAAGTTAGATATAAACACCAATAATGTTCCTACATCCTTGCCATTAACTTTAATTAATGTAGTAAATTCTAATGACCATAAACAAGTAAGATGGTATTATGTTTTGAATCAAAATGGTCAAGGTAATGCTAGTTATTTAAATAATGAAAACAGTAATATTATTACTACTCCTCAAAATATTTCCTGGGGAAGGGTAGGAGAATTAATTGATTTATCTACTCAAGTACCTCAATATGATAGAAGCTCTAGATATAGAATTAGTGTAGTAGTATCTCGCCTAAGACTTGATAATAATAATAATAATAATAATGTACCAGAAAATATCAAATTTTTACATGGTACTTATTGGCAAAATACACCTAATAATAGCGTATTTGATCCTGTTAATTTAATGATATACACTAGTATTTGGTTAGAAGGAAATAATCAAAGAAGAATTTTAGAACTTAAAAAGAGTTTTTTAATTAATTTGAAATCCAAAAAGATAATATAGGGAGGTGATTTATATGAATAAAAGTACTAAAAAAAATAACAAAGGAGCAGCTTTAATTATTGTATTATTTACCTTAGTTATTGTTAGTGTGTTTATGTCTTTAATGTATTCTGTATCAAGAAAGCAAATACTATCTGAAACTAAAGAACGCCAAGCATCTTTATACTCTCAATACCTTAGAACTACCTTAGATATTCTTGTAAGTCCCCTAATTATGGGAGATTATAATAATACTAATAATGGAGATTTTTCTTTAGTTAATCAAGGATGGATAGTTCAAGCTAATGGTAATAATATTATATTTGTTGGTAATCCATCAGGAGATATTATAAATGGCTATAGCTTTGATATTTACTATAGAATAAATAATACTAATAATTTATGGGCTTTAAGTTATGTTAATATAGTAAGGAGAAGAATAAATGGGGCTTTAACAATTATTCCTACTTACGATATAACAATAAATACAGTTGTAGCTCAATTAAATAATAATCCTAATGGGAATTTTAATACTTTGATTAGGGGATTAAGTAATTCTAGCATAAGATATAGTGGTAGAGCATTAGCTACTGTTGTTCAAAGGACCCCTTATAATATATCTAATAATACTGCTATGTTTGTTAAGCATCAGATGATGTGGAACCCATTCGGTGCTGATCCTTTTGTTGCACTTAACTCTGCTAATAATATAGATAAATGTGTAGGTTTAACTGATGGATACGATATTAAAGGAGATTTATCAGCACCTAATCTAAACGCTAATGATGTAAATAATGCTTTTAGGGTTAATTCAGGGCAATCTGCTCTTAGTACCTCTGGGTTTACAGGTGTATGGCAGGGAACAAATTCTAATAGTAGGTTAATTTCAGGAGGAAGTAATACTGGATATGTTAATGTTTATGTAAATAGTAACAATTTAACAGCTGCTTCTGATTTCTCTATTAAAAGCTATAATACTAAAACACTTAATTCTACTGGAGCTAACTATGGAAAATTACCAGGTACTAATAACAATGGGAATATAGATTTAAGTAAAATTAATAATGGTCAAATGGTAAGAATAGATATTAATTCAAATAATGCAGTTTTAGTTGGTTCTAATGCTAATGGACAGGTTACAAGACGTCCTCAAAATGGAGGATTAATTGAAATGGTATGGCCTACTGATAATAATAACAATTTTATGCCTAATAATGAGAATACTAGAGCTATAGTAAATTCCTATCCCCCTAAGTATGCTACTGTTTATCTTGTACCTAATGGTAATGAATTAACAATTTTTGCAGTAGGAGGTTATAGTAAGCAACGAGTAAATGTTAATACACTTTTAAGCAATATTGAAAATTTACCTTCTAATGGAAGAACAGTTGATACTACTAATAATGAAATAAGTATTAATTTAAATAGATTAACTCCTGCTGAAAGGGATAGATTAATGGCACTCCATGTTAATGGAGGAAATGTAGTTGTTATGCCTAATGGTCCTAATAATAACGGATTATATTATTTTGAAAATAATAACACCAGTAATCCCCCTAAACCTTTTGATTTAACTGTTATTTCTACAAGATTTGATAATACTGATAGTCTAACAAATAGAACTTTTTATGTAGATAATGGAGCTGCAGGGGATTTAGGAGGATGGAATATACCTAATAATTTTAATCCTAATAATGGACAAATTACTTTAGGAGGAAGTGGAGGAGCTACTTATATTTTACCTACTACAAGTGATTCTAAATGGGATAATAGGAGACAGGTGGTAAGAGCTTTAGAAGGTAATGTTATTATTAATAATTTTAGAGATAATGATTACGATTTTAAAAATACAGGTGAGAATGTAGGGTTTGTAGGGTATAATGATAATAATGGAAAAAGATTTAGGAATATTAGTTATGGGAATGGACAAAGTATGAATCTTAATTTTAAACCTATAAATATTGTTTCTCAGAATTTTGTTGTTTTAAATTATCAAGATAAAAATTA
>JAPYWL010000029.1 GCA_028276365.1 Deltaproteobacteria bacterium
ATTTAAAGAATTTTCTGAATTAAAAGATGAGATTATACATTTTGAAAGAGTATCTATTGAAGAAGCTAAAATCCAAGGTTTTAAAGAAGTTTTTGAAAATTATAAAAAACAAAAGATAGAAAAAGAAGATGAAAAAGTATTAGCTAAATTAAGAGAAAGTTTAAAAGGTAATGAAGAGCTGTTAAAAGAAGTAGAAAAAAAATTAAAAGTAGAAAATCTGAAATTTAATTTCGAAAAATTAGAACTAAAGCATATTTCTCAACATTATTATTTGCCTTTAATTGTAAGCAAAGATGAAAAAATTGATTATATTAAGCATATTATCAAAACTAAAAGTGAATTAGAATTCATAGAAAACTTAGAGAAATATTTAAATGATGATAATAATCAATTAAAAAAGTTTGATTGGTGGATGTTTAGTAAGATAGATGAAAGTTTAGATGAAGTTTACATTCCTTATTACGATTATGAAGATAATTCCCTAAAGAAATTTAAACCAGATTTTATTTTTTGGCTTAGAAAAGGAAATGATTATTTTATAGTATTTGTTGATCCAAAATCTTATAAATTTACTTCTTATGAAAATAAGATATATTGGTATAAGAAAATTTTTGAAGAAAACAATAAACCTAAAAAATTTAAGTATAAAAATATAGATTGTTATGTTTATTGTTTTTTGAATACTAATGATGTTGATAGAGTAAAATCTCATTCTTATAGGGATTATTGGTTTGATAATCTTGATGGTGTTTTTAGTAAAATACTAAATAATAAAATATAAATAAATAATGCTTCCATTAAAAGATATTAATCCTAAAAGATCTTTTCCCGTTATTACTTTTATTCTGATTTTAATTAATACTGTTGTATTTTTTATAGAAGTTTTTTATAATAAGGAGTTAATTGTTCAGAATTATGGGATAAGTTTTAATAAGCTATTTTATTTAAGAGATTACAAAACTTTAATAACCCATATGTTTTTACACGCTAATTTTACTCATTTATTTTTCAATATGTTTTATTTATGGATCTTTGGGAATAATATTGAGGACAAGTTAGGTGCTTTTAAGTTTTTGTTATTTTACATACTTGGTGGGATAGTAGCAGCAATATTACAGCTTTTATTTATTGGTGATGTTAATATTAATTTAATAGGAGCAAGTGGAGCAGTTAGTGCTATCTTAGGAGCTTATTTAAAACTATATCCTACTGCTCCCATCTTAACTTTATATTTTTTCTTTATATTCATAGGATTAACATATGTTCCTGCTTTTGTTTTCATCATATTTTGGTTTATTTTTAACTTATTAAATTTATTTTTTAATTTTTATTCTAATGTAGCTTATTTAGCTCATATAGTTGGTTTTATTTTTGGATTCCTATTTATTGATATTTTAAAAAAACTATTTTCTTTTAAAACTAAAAAACGTAGAAAATACTTCTATTAAAATATAAAATTATTTTTCAGATTTATTTGATTTTAATTGAGTTTAATAATTATTTAGATTTAATATTTTTTTGGATTTAATATTTTTAAAGAGGACATAATATATAAAAATTGAATATTAAATTAAGAAAGGTAAATAAAAAAGTTTGGGTGAAGTGATTTATGAAAGTAAATTTATCTACAGTGTATTTAGAAAAGGCTTTATCTGTAGCTAATAAGATTATACCCTCTAAAACTCCTTTAAATGTTTTGGAAGGGGTAAAAATGGAAGCTAATGATAACCAACTTATTTTAACTACTACTGATTTAGAAAACGAGTTTAAAGCTTTTATCAATTGTGAAGTATTTAGTGAAGGAAGCGTAATTATTCCATCTAAAGAATTATTTAAAATCGTATCCAAAATTGACTATCCTGAAATTCAATTAGAATTAGAAGAAAATAAATTAATTATTAATTCATTAGGGTTTAAAGCAGAATTAACTACTATTAGTGAAGGGGAATACCCTGAGCTTGAGTTTGGAGATTTTGAAGATACCATAGTATTAAATAGTGAAGATTTTGAGAATGCTATTAACCATGTGGTTTACGCTAGTAGTTATCCTGAAGATAGTAACCCTGTTTTTGCAGGGATACTATTTGAAATAGAAGATAATAAAATAAATTTTGTAGCAACTGATGGAAGCCAATTAGCCTTTTATTCCCTAAATTATAAAAGCAGTAAAACAAAAGGAGATAGCTATAAATTAATAGTTCCAGTTAAAAGTTTAAATGCTGTTATTAAAGAATTAAATCAAGAAGTATCTATCGGATTTAATCAAAATAGTATTAGCTTTAGTTATGATACGGAATATGGTAAGATTGTTATTAATTCTAAGCTAATAGAGGGTAATTTCCCAGAGTATAAGGAGGTTATACCATCTAAGTTTAAAACATCATTTAATGTTAGCAAGAAACCATTTTTAAATGCTATTAAAAGGGTTTCTTTACTTAGTAAAAGCAAAGAGCTATCAGGGGTCGTTATTTTTGATATCTCAAAAAATAAATTAGTTATTGAATCTATAGAAAGTGAAATAGGGAAAGCTAAAGAAGAATTAGTTATTAGTAATTTTAAAGGAGAGCCTTTAAATATTGCGTTTAATAGTAAGTTCTTAGAAGATATGCTAAATAAAATAAAAGAAGATGAATTAAAACTAAGTTTTATTGATAGTGATAGTCCTCTAAAATGTGAATTAGAAAATAAAGAAGAATTTTTATATTTATTAATGCCTGTTAGAATCTCTGCTGTAGTTTAAAAAATATACAAAAATATAAAAAATACAAAAAATAAAATAAAAAGGTAAAATAAAAAGAAAATAGAATAAAATAAAAAAGGAGCAATTTTGATAACAAAAAAATAAAATTTAAAAACAAAAAAGAGCTTATAAAACATTAAAAGGATTTAAATCAAAGCAATAGATTTAGGACTGGGCTGCTAGCTCAGTGGAAGAGCACTTGCCTTTTAAGCAAGGGGTCCTAGGTTCGATTCCTAGGCAGCCCACTCTTTTTTATTAAATAAATCTCTGATTTCTCTTAAACCTATCTTATGAAAATTAACACTAATTAACTCTATATGAAAAATCAATCCTTAGCTTCCTATATCATAATTTCCTTTATTTTAACTATCTTTTTTATCTTCACTATTTTTCCTATTATTTTTGTTTTATTATTGTCATTTAAAAAAAATTTAATTAATAACTATTTAATTGTTTTAAAGAATTATGATTTTGGGATATATATTTTAAATTCATTGCTTGTTTCTATTGTAGGAGCGATATTAAGTGTATTAATATGTTTATTAGCTGCTTATTTTTTTTATAAAAATAAAACTAAATTGAGTTCTTGGCTTTTAACTTTTATTACTTTATCTTTTTTATTTCCTGCTGAAGCTAAAGTTATATATAATTTTTTTATTATTATGAAATTGAATTTATTGGATAAATTAGTATCAGTATTTTTACCTTTTTTAGTGAATTTATACACTTTATTATTATTTATTCAAGCTTTTAGGTATTATTCTAAGGAAATTGATGATTATACAGAGTTAGAAGGGTTTAATATTTTCCAAAAGATTTTTTTAATACATATCCCAATTTTAAAGCCATATATTATAACGGGGTTTATAATGAATTTTTTAACTTTATGGAATGACTTCTTATGGCCTTTAATTGTATTACAGGATGAAAAGAAATATACTATTCAAGTGGGGATAAATTATATAGCTAAGTCTTTAATATTTGAGCCCTTATATTTTAGTGCCGCAGTGAGTATCTCTATTATTATTCCTATTCTAATTTTTATTGTTTTTAACAGATATTTTAGTGTAAAAAATACGGTTAATATTTAGTAATTATAGCTATTATAGCAACTAAAATCCAGAAAAATATTATATAGAAATAGCTATAACTGCAAGTATAAGCCAGAAACATAATATCATTAATATAATTAATTGACTAGCGATAGTAGGTATAGTTGTAACTTCATAAGGATTCTGAGGATTATATCTTATTTCTATTTTTTCCCCTACTGTAGGATGTCTACTATAGATTATTTCCTTTTTTATTTTTTTACCATCTACTAAAAATTCTACTTCTATTTTATACTCTTTTTCAGTACGTATTACATACTCTTTTTCAGTACGTTTATAACTTTTAGAATATTTATAAGTTCTTGTAACAGTTTCTTTAATACTTAATACTGTGGCTTCTGTTTGTTTAAACTTCGTCAGATAGTAGTAGTTTTCTTTGAACAAAGGGAAGGTTTTTAGCAAAGCAAAAACAATAAAGGTATAGACAATAAAGAGTATAACAGGCCTTTTAGCGGAGATCGTTAAAGTGGGCTTATCTTCAATAGACTTTTTACTAGAGATTTTTAAATCAGATTTATCTTCAATCATATTAGTATCGTTTTGTTTAATTTTGAATAAAGTTTTTCTTTCTTTCATTCTTCCTCCTTTTAAATTTGTTTTATTTTATTATTATTTAGCAAGGTAAAACACTAAAGATTATAAATATCCATTTTAAAGATTATAGTATCTGTTTTAATGGAGACTTTTAAAATAGATAATAAATACCACATATTGCCCAAATTCAATTACATATTATGACAAATAGTACTATTTTAATGTATAATTGTAAAGAAAAATACCAAATAATATAAGAAAAGTTAAAGCAAAAATAAGCCAATTAAATCCGATTTGTGCATAAATAACACCAAATATTGTAAAAATCCAAGCAAATATTAAAATAGATATTGATATTTTAATTTCTTTGTCAGAAACTGCTTGATAAGGGTTTTGGGGATTATATCTTATTTCTATTTTTTGGCCTATTTCAGGTTTTTCGCGTGATGAATAAGTTACTTTTGTTCTTACTTGATTATAACCTGAAGAAAATTCTACTTCTAAATCACATGAATAGTAATAGCCACCTTGTTTGCTCTTTATTTTATTTATTTTTTCTATAGCAAGTATTGTAGCTTCTGTCTTTTTAAATTTAGTCAGATATTTATAAAGATCTGGTAGTGATAGAATAGTTATTAAGGTGGCAGGAGCTATTATGAGGCTGAGTGTAAAAAATGTAAAACCATCCAAATTTTTATATATATAAGCGGTAGACGGGATTTGAACCCGCGACATCCAGCTTGGGAAGCTGGCGCTCTGCCACTGAGCTACTACCGCTTTCTCCTCCTTGCTTACTAAAAAAATTAATTGCTTAGTTTTAATAAAAGTTAAAAAATAGTTCTTAGTCTTCTTTTAAATTTTTTCTAACTACCATGAATCTAACGACTTTTTCATTGTTTTTTAATAGATTTTGTAATCTTACTACATCATCTGGATAAGCTTTAAAATCAAATAAAACATAATATCCCTTTTTCATTTTGTTAATAGGATATGCAAAATCTTTTTCCCCTATATTCTCTACTTTAATTATTTCTCCGTTATTTTCTGTAATAAATTTTTTGTAAGTTTCTATTAATTCATTTCTTTCTTTTTCAGAAGTATTAAAATTAATTATAAACATTAGTTCATAGCTTCTTGGTTTTATTATCTGTTTTATCTCTTGGGTGGTATCATTTTGTTTAATTTTTAATAAAGTTTTTCCTTCTTTCATACTACCTCCTTGATAGTTTATTAGTTTTATTTTCTAATTACTTCATATTTTTAAATTTGTTTTATTTTATTATTATTGGGATTTTCTATATATATTATTAACTATTTTAAGTTTTTTCCCTTTTTGTTTTAATGTAAATTCATTTTTAGAAATTATTTTTTTTATCAATAGGATATTTGAAAAAAATTATAGAAATATAAAATAAGGAGGGGAAGGAGTTAATAATCATGAGTTTTATTGAAATTAAAGATATAATTAATAAATTTTTGGGGGCTAAGGAAAATGGAAATAAAAGTAATAATCTGGAAAAAACAGATAAAATTCATGTAAAAATTAAAAGACAAGATAACATTGATAGCAAACCTTATTATCAAGAGTTTTTAATACCTTATAAAGAACATATGAATGTTATAATGTTATTAATGTATATAAGAGAGAATCCTGTGGATATAAATGGAGCTGAAGTTAAGCCAATAGCTTTTGAAGCTAGCTGTTTAGAAGAGGTTTGTGGTAGCTGCACTATGGTTATAAATGGCAAGCCTAGACAAGCATGCTCTACTCTGATTGAAAACTTAGAGCAGCCTATTGTTATTGAACCATTATCTAAGTTCAAAGTTATAAGAGATTTAATAGTAGATAGATCTAAAATGTTTGAGGGGTTAAAGAAAGTTAGAGCTTGGGTAGATATAGACGGTACATACGATAAAGGCCCAGGACCCACTTATTCTCAAGAAATACAACAAATTAGATATGCTCTATCAAGATGTATGACCTGCGGTGCATGCTTAGAAGTTTGCCCTCAGTATAATGACATAACCAATTTTGTAGGACCTTATGCTTTAGCTCAAGCTTATTTATTTAATCTACATCCAACAGGTAAAAATTTCGAAAAATATAGACTTAGTTATTTGATTTCTAAAGAAGGAATAGCTAATTGTGGGAATGCTCAATTATGTGTTCAAGTTTGCCCTAAATCTATACCTATTACTGATGCTATAGCTGAACTTAATGGTAGTATAACTAAATATTTATTAACTTTAATATCAAAGTAATAAAATATGGAAAAAAACTACTCAACTGATAATTTTGTATTGCTTATTCAGCAGCTTAAAGAACCTTTTGATAAACTAAATCCCGTAATGTCCCATGCAAATTTTTTTAATTTAATGAAAATAAATTTTGAATTATTAGCTGATCAAGTAGCAAGTAGATATTTAAGAGATAGGGCTGCTTATGGAGGACAATTACCTCCTGAATTAGAGCAACAATACTGTAAAATATTATTGGATTCCCTTAATGAAGGGAATTTAAAAGTTATGGATTATATTAAATGGCTAGATCAGGTTATTTTGACCTTAGAACAAGATATACCAATTTTACCTGATGAGCTTTTTATGTGGGAACAATTTAGTTAAAAATACAAAATACTTTATTAAAAAATTATGAATCAAAGTTTTTTTTCCTTAAAAAAGTATTTAGAAAATTTATTTTTAGAGGTTTTAAAATCCTTAGGTTTTAATAAAGATATTAAGTTTAGTATAGATAGGAGTCCTGTTAGCGAATTCCATTATGGTAGTAATATTTTACTAATTTTAAGGAAAAATAATATAGATGATGATTTTATTAATAAATTTGTTAATAAGATTAGATTATGTTATTTTATTGAAAAGGTAGAGCAGATTAAAGGTTTTTTAAATATTAAGTTTTCTAAAGAGATTTTCAAATTTGTTTTAAATGATTTTATAACTAATGGACTATGGAGTAGTTATAAAATAAGTAATTCTAAGGTTTTAATTGAGTTTGTTAGTGCTAACCCAACTGGTCCATTAAATGCAGTAAACGGCAGAGCTGCTTCTTTTGGTTTAGTTTTATCTAATGTTCTAAAGTACTTTGGAAATTATGTTTTTAAGGAATATTATGTTAATGATGTTGGAGAACAAATAGAAAAGCTAATTGATAGTGTTATACAAAGAATAAGAGAAGTTAATAATTTAGATTTTAATATTCCTGAGGATGGCTATAAAGGTGAATATTTAAAAGATTTTGCCATTTACTTAAGTACCAAATTTAATATCACTAAAGATAATGTAATAGATTTTGTAAAAAATAGGGAATTAATTTATAAAGAAACTATAGATTATTTTGTTCAATTGCATATTAATACTTTAAATAAGTTTGGTGTAATTTTTGATAATTTTTTTAAACAAAGTAGTATCAAACAAGAAGATTTATTAAATTTAATAAAATATTTAGAAGAAAAGGGATTAATATACGAAGAAAATAATGCTATTTTATTTAGGAGTACTTATTTTGGGGATGATAAAGATAGAGTTTTAAGAAAATCAGTAGGTAAAGTTGAATATACTTATTTTGCTTATGATATTGAGTATATAAGGAATAAATTTAGTAGAAATTTTAATAAGTTAATAACGATATTAGGACCTGATCATCATGGATATGTTAATCGTTTAAAAGCTGCTACCTCTGCTTTAAATCATAATCCTGATGATCACGAAATAATAGTTTTACAAATAGTTAATGTAGTTATGAAAGATAAGGCTTTAAGAATGTCTAAAAGAAAAGGGATTTTAGTACTACTAGATGAATTAATAGAAAATGTTAGCCCAGATATTTTAAGATTTTTCTTCTTATCAAGGTTAAAAGACTCTCCTTTAGAATTAGATATAGAGTTTATGAAAAAATTAACTTTCGATAATCCATTATATTATATTCAATATGTCTATGCAAGAATAAACGGAATTTTAAGAAATTTCTATAACACTGATGAAATAGATCTATTTAAAGAGATAACTAATTTAATGAATATACTGAAATATGAGTTAATAGATGATAAGGAATTGGAAATATTTATACAAGCAATAGAACTAAGAGATCATATATATTCTTCATTAAATGATCCTTATTACTTAGTTTTATGGGGTTCCAATTTTGCTAAAGCATTTCATCAGTTTTATAATTCTAATAAAATTTTATGTGAAGATGAGCTTGGCAAAGATAAACAGAATATAAGATTAGTTTTAATCCTATTTTTTAGATCTTTATTAGAATCATGGGCTTCGTTGTTAAATATTACTTTACCTAAAAAGATGTAATTTTTTAGGTTTTATTAGGAAGGATTTATTTTTTTAGATAAAGAATATTATATTAAATCTTATTAGAAGAATAAAGGAAAAAGGGGGTTATTATGGCTAAAAGAAAAAAATGTATCCTATGTAACAATAAAATAGATTATGTTGATTATAAAAATATAGATTTATTAAAGAATTTTATAAATGATAAATATAAGATACAGGCAAAGAGAATAACAGGAACTTGTTCAAAACATCAAAGAAAAATATCTACTGCTATAAAACGTGCCAGAATAATGGCTTTAATCCCTTTTGTTCCTGAAGTTTGATATGTTTTATTTATATATGTTTTATTTATATATTTAAAGGAGTGAATTTTAAATGTATAAAAGTGGTGCGATAGGTAGTTTTATTATTTTTATTTTATCTATTTTCGTTTATTTTATTTCTTCTTTTCTACCGTTTAATCTCTATGACTTTTATTTTTATACTGACAATAAAGAGTTATTTAATAAATTAAATTCTAAATATTCAGAATTAATAAAGTCTTATTCTAATAATAAATATGGTAAATATTTATATCTTAGTTATTCCCAAGATAAAGGTGCTATTATAGTAAAGGAAGATAAATCAAAAATAGTATTATCAGTATTTGAAAAAGATTATGATTTCTTAGTTAAAAAATTAGGAAGTGAATTAAAAAAGCAAGGTTATTCTTTTAACATTATTCAATTAAGTGATGGTAGTTATATGCTTTATCTTAACAAAATTTATCCTTCTATAAAACCTTTAGAAGATATATTTAAAATAACTGATAGTATTAGGGATTATTTAAGTAAAGATGACGTCAAAGGATTAGCTAATTATCTTTCTAGATATATTGATTCTAAGTATGTTAAAGAAATAATAGATATTCAACAAAGAATGTTTTCAAAAGGATTTATTTTTTTCTTAGATCATTATAAACAATCATATAAAAGAGATATTTATACCATAAAGATCTTTAATATTCCCTATATAACAGATGATCCTAAAATAATTGCTAATATAAATGAAATTTATACTAATGCTTTAAAAAATATAAAACCATTTTATTATAAATCTGAATTAAAAATAAAAGTCTCTAATTTAAATGTTTTAGAAAAAAATAAAAAAACTAATAGTAAGGAAAATAATGAAAGAAAATAGTAATAAGGGAAAAATAAAGAAAAAAGTAATAATAAAGGAAAGGTAATAAATAGGAATTATGTGCGGTGTTGTTGGATATAAAGGTAAAGAGATAAAAATTATTGATATTATAAATAGTTTGAAGTTATTAGAATATAGGGGCTATGATTCTGCAGGTATCGCTTTTAGTTATAATGGGAATTTAGTTATTCAAAAGAATGAAGGTAAAATTGATAAATTGTTAAGTAGTTTTAACGGTAAATATAAAGATATAAGTAGTAATATGATTATAGCTCATACTCGATGGGCTACTCATGGAATCCCTAATGATATTAATGCCCATCCTCATTTAGATTGTAAAAAAAGAATTGCCGTTGTTCATAATGGTATTATTGAAAATTACAAAGAATTAAAACAAGAGTTAATCAATAAGGGACATGTTTTTGTTTCTGATACCGATAGTGAAATTTTATCTCATTTAATTGAAGATTTTTTTAATGATAATAAAGGGAATAATTTATTTGAAGTAATTTTAAATATCGTAGCTAAACTAAAGGGAGCATTTGCTTTTGTTGCTATTGATAATGAATTACAAGAATTGGTAGCTGTTAGATATGAAAGTCCATTAATTATTGGTATTTTTGATAACAATAATTATATAATTTCATCAGATATACCTTCTATTCTTAGATTTACTAAAAAAATTATCCCCTTAGAAAATGGAGATATATTTTATGTTAATAAAAACAATGAGTATAAGATATGGAATTTTTTAGTTAATAAAGAAGTTAAAAGAAATATAGAGTTTATATCTTGGGATATAAGTATTGCTGAGAAGTCTGGATATAAACATTTCATGTTAAAAGAAATTATGGAACAACCTAAAGTTATTAAGGATACTTTATTAGAACGTATTGATTTAAATTCGTATGTAGTTAATTTAGATGATAAAGTTAAAAATTTAATTGATTTGGTAATAGATAAAATAGATAATGTGATGTATTTAGCTTGTGGGACTAGTTATCATGCAGGATTATTAGGTAAATACTACACCTGGGAATTAACTAATTTTAATTCTGATGCTTTTTACGCTTCTGAATATAGGTATATAACAAAGAATATTAATTTAGAAAAGATTTTGTATATAATAATAAGTCAATCAGGAGAGACAGCTGATACTCTATTTGTTTCTCGAGAACTAAAAAATTTGGGGGCTAATATTATTGGTATTCCCAACGTTATAGGTAGTAGTTTATATAGAGAATTTGTATCGTTTCCTACGAGAGCTGGTATTGAAATAGGAGTAGCTGCTACTAAGACTTTTACTGCCCAAGCCATTGCTATATTATTACTTAATCTTTATATTAATTCAATTAAAGATGAAGATAATCCTATTTTAAAAAATCTCATTAAAAATTTAAATGAGTTTCATATAATTGTGGATAAATTTTTAGAAGATTACATGAATATTCAGGAGTTAGCTATTAAATATAAAGATTATGAGAATTTTTTATATTTAGGTAGAAATTTAATGTATCCTATAGCACTAGAAGGAGCTTTAAAATTAAAAGAAATATCTTACATTCATGCAGAAGCTTATCCTTCAGGTGAAATGAAGCATGGACCAATTGCTTTAATAGATTCTAAGATGCCTACTATGTATTTAGTTCCTTATAATGAGTTAATCTATAAAAATTTATCTAATATTCAAGAGATAAAAGCTAGGAAAGGTAAAATAATTGCTTTAGTTGATAATAAGTCCTTAGAAATTGTAAGAGATTATGTAGATGATGTAATAGTATTGCCTTATGTAGATAAATTTTTACAGCCTATTTTGTTTAATATTGCTTTACAATTATTTGCTTATTTTGTTGCTGATTTAAAAGGTTTAGATGTAGATCAACCCAGAAATCTTGCTAAAAGTGTTACTGTTGAATAACAAATATTTTATATTTTTATTTATTTTTTTTATTACTTTAGAGGGAGGTAAATATGGAAAAAATACAAGAATTTTTAGATGAATACAGTAGATTTAAAAGATATTCTACACCCTTTAGTATAGTAGTTTTTAAATTAGTTTTTGAAAACAAAAATGAAGAAATCAATTATTTTAATACTATCTTATTTAATTTACGAATATTTTTTGAAAAAAATAAAAGGAAATTAGATATATTAGATAGATATAAATCTTTGATTATTATAGCTCTAAGAGAAACTCCTTTTGAAAAGATCAAAGGTTTTTTAGATAGGTTTTATAATTTGTTAGATTCTTATTTAAAAGATTATATACTTGAGCAAACAACTCAAAAAAATATCCCAAAAGACAAAATAAAAATAATTAGTATTAAATTGAATATTTACTTATTAGTTTTTGATAAAATTTTGGATAATGTTATCTTTCTTAATGATTTTAACGAACAGATACTAATATCTCATTTAGAGGAAATAAATAGTTTAGAGGAAAGAATTTTTGAGATCTGGAAAGTAGATTTTCCCATAATTGAAAAAGATTAATAAAGAATATAATTAAATAAATTAAATAAAGTTAATAATTAGGGAGGTTTTTTATGAGTCAAAATGAAATAGGAATAATCGATTTAGCTTTATTAGATGATAAAAAAATTAAAGAAGAGCTGCTTGAATTAGTTTTTAATTTAATTAGATTTAAAACTATAGCTTCTAATGAAGATGAATTAAAAAAGATTATTGATTTTACTGAAAACTATTTAAAAGATAATAAATTATTAAAAATAGAAAAGTTTAAAGTTAATAATAAATACAATTTGATAGCAAAAATTAATGATGAAGTAAAAGTTTATTTTGTAGTTCATTTGGATGTAGTTGATGCTAAAGAGGAACAATTTAATCCTTATTTAGATGGGGATAAAATAGTAGGTAGAGGAGCTTTAGATATGAAAGGACCCGCTGCTACTGTTTTATATCTATTTAGAAATCTTAATAAGTTTATTCCTATCGGTTTAATAGCTACTACTGATGAAGAAGTAGGTAGTTTAAATGGGGTTAAATATATAACTGAGAATATGGATATAAAAGCAGATGTTGTAGTTATACCTGATGGAGGAGAAGATTTTAATATAATAACTAAAGGTAAGGGAGCTTTTCATTTTAGAGTTAAGTCTTATGGGAAATCTGCTCACGGAAGTACTACATGGTTAGGTGTTAATGCTGTTGATAAGTTATTAGAATTTTATAAAGAATTGAAAAATATTATTTTAGAATATAAGGATGATAATGAAAATATTGAGAATAATTGGTATAATACATTAAATTTAGGTAAAATTGAGGGTGGAGTTAAAGTTAATGTAGTACCTGATTATGCATATGCTGAATTTGATATTAGATTTACAGAAAAGTATAGCTTAGATAATATTTATAATGTAGTTGATTATTTAACTAAAAAACATAATTTAGAATTAGAAGTATTATCTACTGGTAGTCCTGTTAGTATTGATTTAAATAATAAGTATTTACAAAAGTTTATACAAAGTTATAAAGAGATACTGAGCGAACCTAAATTCTCAGTAGAACATGGAGCTACAGATGGTAGATTTTTTGCTGCTAAGAATATCCCTGTTATTACTATTTATCCTCAAGGTCAAGGATTACATTCTGATTACGAATGGGTTAGCTTATCTTCTTTAGTAACTCTTTTTAAGTTATTTTATAATTTTATTTTAAAAATAACATAAAAATAGACATAGAATAGTATGAGCATATTTAGATTAAATAAAGTAGGGTTATTTTTAGGGTTAATAATATTATTTTTACTCGGATTTTCTTTAGGAATTTTCATTGGTAAAAAAACAATTAATAATTCTAAAAATCAAAATAATAATATTCTTTCTTTTTTATTTGATAATAAAAATAAAGAAAAAGTTAAAAATGATTATGTTAAAGTATTTGGTACTAAGAAGATAGTTTTTTTAATATTAGGAAGTGACTATAATTGGACATCTGATCATAAACCTACAAGCGAGAAAGCTAGAACTGATACTATTATTTTAGCTACTTTGGATATATATAATAATGAATTACGGTTGCTTTCTATTCCGAGAGATTTAAGGGTTTATTATGATGAACCTTATAATTATTATGATAAAATTAATGCTGCTAATGCTATTGAAGGTCCAAAATTAACTAAAAAAATTATTTCTAATCTGTTTAATATTCATATAGATTATCTTATTTTAATAAAACAAAAGGCCATTAAAGAATTAGTAGATGCTATTGGAGGGGTTTATATTAATGTCGAAAAAGATATGAATTATAATGATAATTGGGGTAATTTACATATAAATTTAAAGAAAGGTTATCAATTATTAAATGGAGATCAAGTTATTGGATATATGAGGTTTAGGATGGATGAAGAAGGTGACTTGGGTAGAATTAGAAGACAGCAACAAGCTATAAAAGAAATTCTCTCTCAACTTAAAGATAAAATTAATATTAGTAATTTATATGTTATTATTGATAAAGTATTACCTTATGTTCAAACAGATTTAAATAAACAAAATATTATTAATTTGGTAGATTATCTTAAAAATAATTCAATAAAAATGAAAACTTATACTTTACCTGTAGTTACCAATGATATAGAGGGAATAAGCTATGTAGAATTGGCTGAAGATTATAAAAAAGCTATTGAAGCTTTTTATAAAGGATATCCTGTTATTTCCGTTTTTAATGGTACTGACTATGATAATTATATCTTAAATAAATTAAATGATTATTATTACCTTGATAAAAGATTTTATATAATTAAATCAGATTATGCTGATGATTATTATAATCAAACTATTATAATTACTGCAGATAAATCTAAAAATTCAAAATTATATTATGTTATACCTGTTTGTAAAGTTTTTAATGTTCAAGAATTTATTTATAACAAATATTATAATACTAAGAGTGATATTTACTTGGTTAATAAAAATTTATATGAACAAAGTAAAGATTTATTATTAAATGCTATTAATAAATCAGATGAAGTATTGATATTAGGTAATGATATGAAAGACTATTTAAAGTGAAAATTAAAAAAAGATAATTTGAAATAAAAAAGGAGTTGGTTGTTTTTGAATAAAAAAAAATCTACTGATCTAAAAAATAAAAAAAAGGATATTCAATCTAAGATTAATAAAAGTAAAATAAATAATAAAGATGAAGTTTTAAAAATTATAGATTATGATTCTTTAATAAAAAAATCAATTGATTATATTATAGATATATTAAAATCTAAAAATGCCTTTAATATAACTGTTATAAATACCCCCGATTATTTAACTGATTATTTTGTTATAGCTTCTGTTGATAATAAAATAACCTTACAAACTATTGCTAAATACTTTATTAATGAATTTTTTATAGAATTAAAAGATAATGAATTAATAAAATTCTTTAAGGATATAAAAATAAAGTTTGATGGAACTTACGAAAGTGGATGGATTGTTATCGATATTTATTATATTTGGATACATTTATTCTTACCAGATATTAGAGATAAATATTCCTTAGAAAGATTATGGAATCTTAGAAATACTATGAAAAAATTAGGAGATGAATCCAATGAAGAAGATAAAGAAATTACAACTAATTAAAAATTTGTTAATAAATTTCATTTTTTTACTATTTTTTTTAAAAGTTAGTATTAGTGCTATTGAATTAAAGCTAGAGTTAATCAATCCTAAAGATACTGTTATAACTAAGCATCCTGAAATTATTATAAAGTTTCCTATAGATGTTAGCCCTATTGTAGATAAAAATAGTATTAGGGTTATTATTAATAATATTGATTTTACTAATTATATTAGATACGATTTTAGCTCCCCTGAATTGTATCTTATTATTAATTCTACAAAACCTTTAAATAATGGAGTTAATATTGTTACAATTAAAGGTAAATTAATTAATAATGATATTTTTGAAAACTCTTTTAAAATTGTTGTTGATCCTAAGAAAAATTCAGAAATAAGAAACATTATGCTAAAATTAGATAATTCAAAAGATAATAAAACAAAGTCTTATTATTATAACGAACTAGCTAAGATTTATGAAAAGCTAAAGTACTATCCCGATGCATTGGGATATTTCAATGTAGCAATGACTTTGGACCCTAATAATAAAGAAGCTAAAAACAATTTCAATAAATTATTCTCTGCTTTTAATAGTAAAGCTCTTA
>JAPYWL010000005.1 GCA_028276365.1 Deltaproteobacteria bacterium
CTCCCTTCCTATGCATAACTAATTTATACTTCTTAGAATTATAAGAATATTCTTCAATAGTAGCCATATTATGACTTATATCATACACTATTTCTACTTCTTTAGTATTTAATAACTTTTTAAAAACCTTTCTAACTTTATAAGTAATTATTTGTCGATTAATAAAAGCAAAATTAGCAGCTAAATTCATTGAATAAATATACTTCTTACCTTCTTCACTATTAGCAGGAACACAAGCTAATTGCTTATCCTCTACCTTTATTTTATATTTATTCTCCATAACTTTTAGCATCAAGTTTATAAAATCAGTAGCAATTTGATGTCCAAATCCTCGGGACCCGGTATGTATCATTAAAACCACTTGACCCTTAAACAAATTAAGTTTTTTAGCTGCTTTCTCATCATAGATTTCATCTACTATTTGTAGTTCTAAAAAATGGTTACCACTTCCCAAAGTCCCTAACTGATTTTTCCCTCTTTCTATTGCTTCCTCACTTATATAATCAAAACTACTTTCTCTTTTATATCCATTATCTTCTATGAAATTTAGATCATCCTTATTAGCATATCCTTCCTCTAAAGCCCATTTTACCCCCTTTATTATAGATTTTTTAAACTCACTTTTAGATAATCTAATATCACTTTCACCTGATAACCCCGCTGGTACTTCTTTGAATAATTCATCCAATATTTTTTCTTTATATTTTTGAATTTCATTATACTCTAAATTAGTTCTTAATAATCTAACGCCACAGTTAATATCAAATCCTATCCCCCCTGGAGATATTACACCATTTTCATCATAATTAGTACAAGCTACACAACCAATTGGAAAACCATATCCCCAATGAATATCAGGCATGGCAATAGCATCCCCTACTAAACCTGGTAATTTTGAAACATTTAGTAATTGCTTAAGGCTTTCAGGTTCTACGTTATTTATATCATCTATATAAATAACAGCATTATTATTTATATGTTTAAATTTATAATCTTTTATTTTAACAAAATCTTCTAATTTTATCATATCCAAATCTCCCCTCTTTATTTTACAATCATTATCCTAAAATGTAAAAAATTTTATTTAATTACATATTTTCCAAGATAAATTTTAACTTTGCCTTCAATAAGAAGATATTCTTTATTACAATATGAACACTTGGAATAATCATTTTCAAATATTAATTTATTTCCGCATTGACAAACCCATCCTATTTGCCTAGCAGGTACTCCTACAACTAAAGCGTAATCGGGGACATCCTTAGTAACCACTGCCCCTGCTCCAATAAAAGCATACTCTCCAATAGTTACCCCACAAACAATAGTAGCATTAGCACCAATAGTTGCTCCTCTTTTTACCAAAGTATTCCTAAATTCATGTTTTCTTTCAATAAAAGCTCTTGGATTATATACATTAGTAAATACGCAAGAGGGACCACAAAATACATCATCCTCTAATATAACTCCTTTATAAACTGAAACATTATTTTGGATTTTACAGTTATTTCCAATAGTTACATCAGGACCTATCATAACATTTTGCCCTATTATAACATTAGATCCTATTTTGGTATTTTTTAAGATATGAGAGAAATGCCAAATCTTAGTCCCCGAACCTATCTCCACATTCTCATCTATATAACTACTTTCATGTACAAAAACCTCTTTTAACTCACTTTTTACTTTCTTATTAATATCAATTTTATTAACATCAACATAACTATTAAAAAAGTTATTAAAATTAGTGTTATGAGTTTGTGAATCTAATTGTTTTTGAGCTAATTCTAATACTTTTAAAACTCTAAGTGATTCCTCTGAATCTGTTAAAGGTTTTTTATTATTTAAAATACAATCAATAAAATGAATTAATTCATTTTTAAGAGGCTCAGATTTTTCAGTTTCAATTATTTTAAATTCTGCTTTATTAACTACAGGAATCTTTCCATCAATCCAAGTAGTCTTATGAGGATATAGAAATACCTTTTCTTGAGTTAAATCATCAAAAACGATCATTCCCTCACTACCAACAAAAATCATTTTCTGTTCTTTAAAAGGATGTAACCAGCTAAGAAAAATATGTCCCTTAACTCCATTATCAAATTCCAAAATAGTAGTAGTAGTATCAAAAATCCCCTTATTAAGGTAATCCCCACCAAAAGAAAAAACCTTAATTGGTTCCTTATTTAATAAATATAGAATAACAGAGATGTCATGAGGAGCAAATGACCATAAAATATTCTCTTCTACCCTAATTTTCCCTATATTTAGCCTATTAGAATAAAAATAAAACAGTTTTCCAATAGTGCCTTGATTAATTAATTCTTTAATTTTAGATATAGCGGGATGATAAAGTAAAATATGTCCAACCATTAAAATCTTATTATTTTGATTAGCTAAATTATGTAATTCTAAAGCTTGATTATAATTTAGAGCTAAAGGTTTTTCAACAAATACGTGCTTATTGTTAAGCAAAGCTAATTTAGTTAATTCATAATGAGTAGCAGCAGGCGTAGATATTAATACAGCATCCAAATCCTGATCATTTATTACCTCATTTAAATCACTTTTTATTATTACTTTATTTAAAATCTCATTAGCATTTTCTTTAAAGTTATTATGAATAAAATCTAAAATATTTTCTTTATTTTTATCTACAATATACTTTAGTTGAAATTTTTTTGTTTCTTGTTCTAAGATAAACAGATTTCTTAAAATATTCTTTCCCCAATATCCGACCCCTATATGAGCTATCTTCATAAATCCTCCTTGTTTAGTTTATTTCCAAACTTATCATCCGTTAATTTATTATATATAAAAAACTTCCTAATGGTATTTTTCAACATCATTCTAATTTTTTCCTATATTTTTCTATCCTTAAAATAAGTTATTAAGAATTGAAAAAAGAAGGTTAAAATAGTATTTAGGTAGAATAATAAAAATGTGGCAAGAGTAAGGAAAATAACAGTAGGCATATTAGGCTTATCAAAAAGTGGATTAGCAGCTGCTAAACTTTACAAAGCAAAAGGCTTTGAAGTCGTAGGTTTTGACGATAATCCTGATATAAGATTACCTCAAGAATATAATCATATTTTCAAAGATCTATACTTAGGGAAACAGCCTAACTATGTTTTTAATGAAATAAAAAACTATAAATTACTAATAGTAAGCCCAGGTATTCCATTTGATCATGAAGTTATAAGAATTTCAAAATCTTTTAAAGTACCAGTTATCTCTGAAATAGAGGCAGCTTATAAATTCTTACCAGAACCTAAAAACATAATATCCATTACAGGTACTAATGGTAAAAGTACCACAACTTATTTAGTATATCAAATCCTAAAAAAACATAATGTTAATAGCTTCTTAGGAGGAAATATTGGAATACCATTTTCAGAAGTAGTACTTAATATTACAAATGAAAATATACAAAATCCAATAATAGTTTTAGAAGTTAGTTCATTCCAACTAAAATTTACTAACAATTTTAGAAGTAAAATATCAGTTATAACTAATATAAAATCAGATCATTTAGATAGACACTCTTCTTTTGAAGATTATGTCAATTCTAAGTTAAAATTATTTAAATTTCAAGCTAAAAAAGATTTCTCTTTTATTAACCTAAATGATAAAATCATAAGTTGTAATTTAGATAAAGTAAATTCCAATGTATTATTATATACTAATAATGATCTAAGTGAGCTATATTTACCTAATATCCCAAAAAAAGCTTACCTACTTAAATTTAAAAATAACATTATTCAAATTTATTTTTCATCATTTAATACTCAAAATTCAATAAAAATAGATAAATTTTCTCTATGTTTTGAATTCGATATATCAACTTTAAAAAAATATCAGACTCTATTAACAAATGGATTTTATAGGGAAAACATATTGATATCTACTCTAATTTCATATGTTTGGCTTGAAAATTACGAAAAAATTAAACTAAATAAAGAAATCTTAAAAGAGGTACTAAATAATTTCGAACCATTATCTTATAGATTAGATAACTTCGTACAAATCGATAGAATCCTATTTTTTAATGATAGTAAAGCTACCAATTTCCATGCACTAATTAGTAGCTTGAAAACTGCTATTGAATATATGGATAAATTAAAAATAGATTATAAATTAATTTTGTTAAGCGGTGGATATCTAAAATATCAAAAAGAAGAGGAAGCCATACAAGATCTATTAAATAACATTAATGAAATAAAAGAACATAAGGATAAGTTTATTGGAGTGATAGGTTTTGGTAAAGGAGCAAATTGTATTATCTCAGCCTTTGCTAAATCTAATAGTGACTTTGGTTATCTATATTCACTTAGTAGTGTAGAATATGCTTTTGAAAAAGCTATTAATGTAGCTAAAGACTATCTTAACTATAACCCAGATTCTAAAGTGGCCATTTTATTTATCCCAGGTGCAGCAAGTTTTGATCAATTCAAATCAGCAGAAGAACGCGGAAAATTCTTCGATAATCTCGTTAATAATTTTAAAAACCATTTTTTAGCTAAAATTAAATAAATATTAATAAATATTAGATAAAAGTGATCGTAGCTGCTCTCAAATTTAAATTATACTTATCTAATAAACCCTCTAATCTTAAAGAAAAAAGAATAATAATTAATTCCATTAAAGACAAACTTTCAAAAAAATTCAATGTATCAGTAGCAGAAGTAGATAATCAGTCCTCTTTACACTTATCAACTATAGGTGTCTCTATTGTTTCAAATGAAATTGAGTTCCTAAACAAAGTTTCGAATAAAATATATGATTTTTTCCTAAACTATAAAGACATATCTATTATTGATTACTACTGCGATTACTTAACAGGTTTATAATTTAACAAAAACGATATATCTAAAAGCAAATAAGGTAATTTTCAGAATCTACTATTCTATATTACCCATTTTCATCTATTAAAGCTACCTTCTTAATATATTCATAAAAATCAAAATCAGTTTTAACTTCTAATTCTTTATCCCTTAAATTTGTTAAAATTAAAGAAACTAAAATATTATATAAATTAACTAAATTTGGATTATCCTTTATTTTTTGATTCAAAAATTCTAAAACAAATTTTATCTTCTCAGGATACTTAATAATAAAATTAGAAATATTGTAAAAAACAAAAACATAATTCCCTATAACCAAATTAATAAAAAATAAGACTTCTAAATCTTGTAAATCTGATAAACTATACTTATTTAATATAACTAACTCCTTAGCTAATTTTTTGATATTTTCAAAATCATTATAAAATATTAAAAACTTTATAAGTACAACCAACAAATCTTTATTTAAAATAATGTCTTTATAAAGATTATTTAAAAAATAATAAACTATCTCTTTGATTTGTTCTAAATTATCTTGATTTAGTAAATTTTTAAGTATATCTAAAGATCTATCCTTGATAATTGATAAATCTAAAATTTTATAATTATTCATAAAGATAGTATATATTACTTCATTTGATTTTAAGTTTAGAATACAATTATTAAGTAGAATTTTTTGCTCTTCTGAATCTAAAAATACTAATAATTCTTTAATTAAAGTATAACTCAATTCAATATCATTTATTTTATTCAAATTATTAACGATATTTTTTGATAATTCATAAATATCTATTAAATTTTTAGATTTAGCTAATTCTAAAATAATTACATAATTTTTTATTACTTCTAATTTTTTATTATGTTCAATATCTTGAAAATTTTCAAATATCTTAGAATAAATTCTTAATATTAAAGATAAATTTTTTTTATTTTCTATTAATAGTTTAATAGATGGGAGAATTTCAATTATCTTAGAAATTATTTTAGTTAAATTATCAGCTTTAGCAATAGCTTTATCAATAACTCCTAAAGCATCTACCCAAATAATATTAAAATCCCTTTGTATTAATAAACCAGTTAATAATTCAATTATTTTTTCTATTTTATCTTTTTTATTTAGTAATACAGCATATTTATCTACTATCCAAACTACCCTATAATACTTTATGGCTTTAGATAAAAGAGTTTCCAACTCATCTAATCTTGAATTAATTTCTAAAAAATTAACCAATTTCTTAACATAATATATACCAGCATTAATTTTGGACAATTTTTCTAAAAATAAATCACATATTTTTTCAAATACTACATTACTGACATTTTTTTCAACAAGATTTATTATAAAATCGTATAATCTATCATAATTTTCTTCTTCTTTAAAAACTAATTCAATATAACTAATTAAATCTTCTCTTTTTAATATTCCCTCTAATCCATTATTAAATATAAATAATAAGTAATGATAAACTATATCTATATCTTTAGAAAAATTAGAAAAATAATTTAAAACAACTTCATTTACTTTAAGTAAAACTTCTTTATCCAGATTATTCTGATTTAATAAAATTAATAAATATATTTTAGCAAAAGCATTTTTCTTATTTATTTGCTCATTAATAATATCTACAACTTTTAAAGGATTTTTTGAAAGTAATATATTTATATTTATTTCATCTATTATATCTTTTTCTACTAAATTATCTACATTATTATCCATAATTTTCATAAGCAATATACTCCCCTTTATAGAAGGGGAGCTTTTGTACTTTTACATAAGCATAGCTTTTTAGGTATCAGTAATACAACATAAAGCTTTTTAATAGCTTAACTTTAAAACACTCTAAATAAATTTATTGGTGCCTAATTTTCTATATGTCATAAACTTAATACCTATTAAGCCTTTACCGAGCCATACCTAAAGCTAAACTTTAACAAAAGAGTGAATCATAAAATTAAGTAAATCAGCAACACGAGTAGCATACCCCATTTCATTATCATACCAAGCTAAAACTTTAACAAAATTACCATTTAAAACTTGAGTAGATAAGCCATCAACAATAGAAGAATGAGTATTACCTTTAAAATCCATAGAAACTAAAGGTTCTTCAGTATATTGTAATATACCTTTTAAGTAAGTTTCACTTGCTTCTTTTAAAGCATTATTAACCTCTTCAACTGTAACATTCTTTTCTAAAATAGCTACAAAATCAACTAAAGAAACAGTAGGAGTAGGTACTCTTAAAGAAATTCCACTAAACTTACCCTTAAGTTCAGGAATAACTTTCTCAACTGCTTTAGCAGCACCAGTAGTAGTAGGTATTATATTTAATGCTGCAGCCCTTGCCCTTCTTAAATCCTTATGAGCTATATCTAATATCCTCTGATCATTAGTATAAGCGTGTACAGTAGTCATATGCCCACTAATTATTCCAAATTTTTCAAATAATACTTTAGCTACAGGTGCCAAACAATTAGTAGTACATGAAGCATTTGATATTATATGGTGTTTCTCAGGATTATATTGTTTTTCATTTACTCCAAGTACGACGGTTATGTCTTCCCCTTTAGCAGGAGCAGTTATAACTACTTTTTTAGCCCCAGCTTGTATATGTTTCTGAGCATCCTCTCTGTTAGTAAATTTTCCACTTGATTCTACTACTATATCTACACCCAAATCTTTCCAAGGTAATTTAGAAGGATCTGCTTCTTGTAACACCTTTATTTTTCTTGAATTTATTTCTATATAATCTGAACCATGATTAACTTCACCTTCAAATACTCCATAAGTACTATCATATTTAAATAAGAAAGCATTAGTTTTTGGATCAACTAAATCATTAACAGCAACCACTTCTATATCAGGATATTTATTTAATATACTCTTTAATACTAATCTCCCTATTCTTCCAAATCCATTTATTCCTACTTTCATTATACCTTTAACACCCCCTTTTAAATAAAATTAACTTTATTCCCCAATAATAACTTATTTTTAACTAATCTTTTATTCTAATATAAAATTAACAAAAAAAAAATAAAATCCTTTTTATTTTTAATTTTAAATTACCTTCAAAAAATAAAGGGAAAAACAGGATTTATATAAAAATATTGAATAAATGGTAATAATAATTCTATTCTTATGGTATTTTTATATTAACTTACTAATAATAAATCACTTTACTTTTTTATATAATTTTAATTTTATTTTAATAATACATTTGCTATTTTTAGCATTGTTTTTTATAATTTATCCCAAAATCGATTTGTTTAGATTAATAGGATTTTATATATTAACAATTCCTTTAGTATTATTTAAATATTATATTCTTTTGATACCTTTATTTTTAGTAATAACACTTATATTAAAACCAATAGACGAAAAAAATCCCATTTATTTATTATTCTTTGCACTCTTATATTTATTTACTATAAACCTAATAAAGCTATTTATTTAAAATTTAATACTCTATTTTTTAAAATTGGAACTTCTCGATTAAATATAAGTATGGATTTTTGGGCTTTAGTTACTTAATAAAATACTTCTTAATAAACTTTAGTTTAAACAGATTTAAATTAAATTTTACAGATTATTTTTTAGATATATGAACACAAGCCATCCCAAACATTAATTTATAGTATTCTACTTCCTTAAAACCTATACTTAACAATATTTCCTTAAGTGTTTTAGCATCAGGAAATTTCATTATTGTTTTAAAATACTCCCTATTATAATGCCTAAAAAATAAACTACCCAAAATTATTATTATAAAGTACAAATACAAATAATATAAAAATTTTATAACAGGGTTATAAGGTTGTGAAGTTTCTAAATTAACATAATACTTACAAGTCCTTAAAATTTCCTTTAAATAAACCTCAAAGTTTTTTTCACCTTCATATAAGCTCCTTGCTCCAAATGACATAGTAGCTAAAGAAATAGAATCATTTTTTAAAGGTAACTTAGAAATATCTGCTACTATAGGGATTATATTGTTATATCCAAGTTTTTTATACTTTTCTATTAGTTTTCTTAACATTCCTACAGATACATCTAAGGCTAATATAATATCATTTTTATCAATCCTTTTAGCTAAATTAATAGCAATATCTCCTGTACCACTGCATAAATCCAATATATAAACTTTTTTTTCCGTATTCTGACTTTTAATTATATTATAAACATTTAAGGAATGTCTTATTAATTGTTTTCTCCAGTATATAGTTACTCCAAAACTCATAGAATAACTAACTAAGTCATATATATTAGACAGCTTATCAAAAGCCCAAGCAATTTCTTTTAAATTCATAAATAATCCCCTTTCCACTTAGTAAATATAAAAAATAACAAAATAGCTTTTTTTATAATTCTCCAAAAAAATAAATTCCCCTTAAAAATTTTTCTTACCATAAAAAAAATTATCATAAATTAATATACACCCTACTTGATTAAAAAATTTCCTTATATCTTATAGATTAAAAAATCCAGATTTTCGTCATCTTCTGTAAATTCTATTTACACTTTCAAATAATAAATAAAAAGAAAGTATTTACAAAAATTGAATAATTAAGTATGGATACTAAAATTATATTTTTAAGCAATGGTTATGGAGAAGATACCATAAGCACATACATAATAAGAGAGCTTAAGAATAAGATAAACAATATTGATATATCAGCATTTCCGTTAGTAAATAATGGAGAAAAATATAAACAAAATAATATAAAAGTAATAGGACCTACAAAGATTTTAAAAAGCTCAGGCATAAGCGGATTCCTAAATATTAAAAACTTCATCATTGATATAAAAGATGGGCTACTAAACTTAATCCTTGAACAATTAAACTTTTTAAAAGAATATAAAAATAAAAAAAATATATACTTAGTAGCAGTAGGAGATATATATCCGTTATTCTTAAGTGTTTTTGAAAATAAATTATCTAAAACCAATGTAATATTTATCCCAACTGCTAAATCCTATAAAACCGAACCATTTAATTTTATCGAAATATATCTTATGTCTTTAGTTAATGCTAATTTTGTTAGAGATGAAATAACTTATCTAAAACTAAAGAACAAATTAAATAATGTTTATTTTGTAGGTAATCCAGTCTTAGATATAGAATATCTACAGCTTAGTGAAAATATAAATCTTATAAATAATATTATAATTTTACCTGGTAGAAAACAAAACTGTTTAAATAATCTATTTTACTTTATTAAAGCAATTAATTTAATACTAAATAAAATAAAAGCAGAAAATATTTTAAATTTTTTGCCAACTTTTAGCATAATAGTTCCAGATTTTTACCCAATAAATGAAATAAAAAATCTAATAGAAAGTGAAATAAATCAGGAAAACAAAGAAAAAGTATATTTATTAAGTGATAAATATTATAGGTATGTATTAGAAAATAGTTATTTAGTATGGGGTCAAGGGGGAAGTGCCAATGAACAAGCAGCTGGATATAAATTACCTATTATCTCTTTTAATGAAAATAACTGGTATAGAAAAAGGCAAAAAAAACTATTAAACAATTGCTTAACATTAGTAAAACAATACGATATAGATTCTTTAGTAAGTGAAACTATTAATTTATTTAAAGATAAAAGTAAATATGATTTTTTAAGAAAAGAATGCTATAAAGAAATGGGTCCCTTAAACGGAGCAATCAATATCGCTAATTATATTTTCAACTTAATTACTAAATAAAATTTCTTAATAAATATTTACCTCTTCATCAATTTTTTATTTTTATATTCTAAAAACATAAATACCAATATAGTAAAAATAATCCAAAAAGAAAATAATACAAAATAAGTACTTGGTAATTTGTATAAATCCATTAAATTCTTAATAACATACTCCCCAAATATTAAATGAACAACATAAATAAATAATGAATTCCTACCTAATACAGATAAAACATGAAATAAGTAATTATCTATATTTTTACTATTTAAAAAAATAAAAAATGAAAATAATAGATTAATAAAACTAAGGGACCAATAAATAAAAGATAAAGTAGGGGGGTAGAATAATTCAGCATAACCTTCCCTTACATATGAACTACCGCTAATCTTATATAAGATAAAACTTAAAATGACAAAAACAATAAAATTAATAAAAATAAAGAATTTATTAAGAAATATATCTTTCTTATTTGTATATAACCAAAAATAAAATAATCCCATTAAGGCAATACCTTCAAATGGAAAAATAGGAAACCAACCATCTATAAAAAACTGCTTAATAGTATAATTAAATAAAACCTCTTTAAATTCTTGAAAATTAAATAATAAAACTTCCTTAGGTATATCAATATATCCAAAAACAGATTGGAAATAATAAGTTAAAACAAAAATAATATTAGCCATTATTAAAATAACAAAGTTATTTATCTTAATTAATAAGCTATTTAAAATTGTACTAAATCCTATTAAATATAGAACATCAAAAGAAGTAAATGGAAAAATTTTATATACAACAATATCAATAAACACAGCCCAAAAAATTAAATATAATCCTCTCTTTAAGTAATAATCATAATTATATTTTTTTATGTAGTAATTATAAGCTATCATAAAGTTAGATAGTAAAATAAAAATAGGAGCCGCAATGGAGTATATAAATCTTAAACTAAAATGTGGATTATCTACAACATAAGGACTAAAATTAGCTAAAATCATAAAAACAATAGCCAACCCCCTTAAAATATCTATAACCCTATCTCTTTTATTTAACATCCTGAAATTAAAGTAAATTATAAAATTATTGTTTACATGTATAGTGTTTTTTTAGATTATTTGTTAAAACAGGAATAAATTAATTCTATTCTGAAAACCTATCAATTTTTCTTTAGTAATTACAAAGCCAGAAAAACTACCCTATTTCACATTAACAGTTTTTTTTTACTATGAAGGATTTTTTTATTTTTTTTACCTAATTATTATATTGGAGTAAATATACATCCTTCCTTAGTTTAGCTTACACATAGGGGAATTGAAAGTTTTAAAATCTTAAAACTTTCCCGTTTCTATTTAGAATCTGATTATCTTTTAGAGTTAATTTTCCATTAACAAAAACGTATTTAATTCCATCAGGGTATTTATGAGGATCTAAGTAAGTTGAATTATCTTTTAATTCATTTAAATCAAAGATAACAATATCAGCAAAATAATTTTTTTCAATACTTCCTCTTTTATAGATATTAAATTTTTTAGCAGGGAATTCAGATAACTTATATATAGCTTCCTTTAGAGATAAAACTTGCTTTTGTTTAACGTATTTATTTATAAATTTAACAAAGGTTCCATAAGTTCTAGGGTGAGGCCAAGACAAAGAATTAGGACATCTTATTGCACTATCACTAGCAACCATTACATAAGGCTTAGTCGCTATATAATCCACTTCTTCTTCATCCATTAAGAAATAAATAGCTCCTAAATCATAACCCTCTGTTTTTAATAGATAAATAACAGTTTTAGCAGGGGTTAATCCTAAATCCTTAGAAATTTGATCTATAGTTAATCCAACATATTTTAATAATTTAGGGTTATAAGCTTCAGATATAATAATTTTATCCCAAGGGGTGTGATAATTATTTTCTATATCTATTTCTACTTGTTCCTCATTTTCAGAAATATTAGCTATAATATCTTCAATAGATCCTTCTAAGTATTTATCAGGTAATACTTGAGATAATCCAGTATTAGAAGCTTCATAGGGATATTGATCAGCATCAATATTAATCCCTTCTTTTTTAGCATTTTCAATTAAATAACAAGCATCCCTTGCTTTACCTTTTGCTGAAGAAGCTGCTTTTAAATGAGAAATCTCAAAATTAACACCGCTCTCTCTTGAAATAGTTATGCTCTCTTGAATAGCTTCAAGTAATTTAGAGCTTTCAGAACGCATATGATTAGTTAAAATTTTACCCTTAGATTTAACTACTTTTGCTAATTCTATTAACTCTTTAGTATCAGAAAATTTTCCAGGTATATAAATTAATCCTAAAGATAATCCAATAGCACCATCATCTAATACTTTTGATAACTCATTTTTAAAAAGCTCAATATCATTTTCACTAAGTTTAATATTATTATACCCAAATAATCCTCCTCTAATTTGTCCATGTCCCGCTAAATATCCATAATTAATAGCTATATCTAAAGATTCAATATAATCTAAATATTCCTTTAAAGATCCCCATTTTAATTCATTGATATTGTAGCTTTGTGCTTCAGTTTTTATTGAATTTAAAGTATTAGGATATAAAGGACTCACAGCGAACCCACAATTACCCGAAATAATAGTAGTAACCCCTTGATACAAAGCACTACAAGCATCAGGATTAGCTATTATAGTTAAATCACTATGACTATGGACATCTATAAACCCAGGTGATACATATAAATTATTAGCATCTATAACTTCAAAGCCATTTACTCTTAAATTATCTATATCTTCTTGATTTAGATTATCATAATTTATTTCAGCTATAACCTCATTATCTATAAATATATTTCCCTTTTTCTCCTTTTGAATTATATAACCATTTATTATAGCATATTTCATTTACTTCATTTTTCTCCTTTCTATTAATTTAAGAATTAATTTTTCTATTTCTTGTTTAGCAGTGTATCTTCTTAAATAAAATATAACTGAATGATTAGAATAATTAGATACATTTAGGAAATACTTTTTATTATCTTTAGAAAAATTATTATAGAGCATAACTAAAGAAGGCTTTCCTTCAAAATTACTAAAAGATAATTCAACTCTCTTCTTTCCATTATTTTTTATAATAGGTTTTAAATTCTGAATTTTTAATACCTTTATTAAGTAATAAAAAAACCTTTCATTACAATATTTTAACATATATTTCACTACTTAAAATTTTAATATCTAAAAATAAAAAATCTTCCTATTTATTTATTATTTATTATTTTTATAAATTCCTTTTAAGCTCTAAGATTTACTCTTAAAAATACACTCTTATATGCTTTTATGAAATTTGCTAAGGTAATATTTAACATTTATTTTATTACAGAACTGAATAGCTGTCAAGTTTCTTTTTTTAATTTATTTTCACCTTCTAAAAAATTGAAATTTCTTACAACCCTTTGTTAAACTAATAATCTTTTAAGGATTTTACCTGCCTGATTCTTAGGTAAATTATCTACAAATTGGATTTCTCTAGGTATTTTATATTGAGATAATTTATTTTTACATTCTCTTATTATATCGTTTTCAGTTAAACTGGGATCGTTTTTAACAATAAAAGCCTTAACTATTTGTCCTTTAGAAGGATGATTAACCCCAACTACTGCAGCTTCTACAACTCCTTTAATAGAATATAACACTTCTTCTACTTCCTTAGGAAATACTTTAAAACCACTTATTATTATCATTTCTTTTTTTCTATCTACTATTTTAAAATATCCATCTTGATCCATTTTAACGATATCTCCTGTATAAAGGTAACCATTTTTTATTGAGTTATTAGTTTCTTTTTGATTTTTATAATATCCTAACATTATTTGGGGACCTTTTATAATCAGCTCCCCTTCTTCATTTATTGACAATTCTTTACCAGATTCTATATCAATTACTTTAGCATCGGTATCGGGAATAGGTAATCCTATAGTACCTATTCTATTTTCTCCATCAAAAATTGGGTTAATATGGGTTACAGGAGAAGCTTCTGAAAGCCCATACCCTTCTACTAATTTAGCATTAGTTAATTCAGTAAATCTTTTATAGATTTCATAATTTAATGGAGCAGCACCTGAAATACACACCTTTATACTACTTATATCTACCTTTGATTTCTTAGCATATAAACTTATTGAATTATATATAGCAGGTACAGCAGGAAAAAAATCTATTTTATATTTACTTATCAACCTAAGCATTTGCTCTATAGAAAATTGAGGTAAAAGAACCATTGAATTAGCTAATCTTACACTAACATTCATCCCAACTGTCATACCATAAGCATGAAATAAAGGTATTACATTTAAAGTTTTATGATTATTTTCAGGTTTAAACTCAAATACCCAAGAAACTATTTGCTTAGAATTAGCTACTAAATTAAAGTGAGATAACATAGCAGCTTTTATTACTCCCGTTGTACCACCAGTATATTGTAAAACCGCTAACTTCTTTTTAACATTCATATTCTCATTTATATTCTTTATTTCTTTTTCAGCAATACTATATTTTATTAACTCAGATAATAAAACTATTTTATCTTGTATTATTTTATTATCGATATTAAAATTTGGTTTAAAATATATATCATCAACAATGATTTTTTCAATATTATCAAGTATTTCAGGGATCTCAAAGAGTTTATTTAGAATCAAAGGAAAGGTTATAATATATTTACTATCAGAATCAAGGATATATTTTTTTATTTCAAATGCTGTTAGCTCAGGATTAATATTAACTACTACTGCTTTAGTAGCTAAAACTGAATAATACATAAAGATATAGCTAGGGACATTAGGTAAAAGAAAAGAGAATTTATCATCAATATTTACTCCTATATTAATTAAAGCTGATGCTATTTTTAAAACTATTTCATATAATTCTTTATATTTCAATATCTGATTAAATTCATCATATATTATAGCAATATTTTCAGGATAATTTAAAGCAGTTTTTTTAAGTAGCTCAAATAAGCTTATCTCTTCGTAATCAAGATGATATGGAACTTCTTTAGGATAACTTTTATACCATACTTTTTCCATAAACAAATTTCCTCCACATTAATTACTTATATTATTTATTATCCTTTTTATATTCTATTCCTAATTTTTCAGATCCTTTTTTAGCAATTAAATCAATTTTGAAACTAAAAAATAGTTTTTTAGAGGTAGAGATTTGAAATATGTAGAATAATATATCAAAATACCAATAATTTATTAAATAAAAAAAGGGGGATAATCAATGATAAAAAAAATTAGTAGAAATACATTAAGAAAAATTAGACATAAGAGAATAAGAAAGAAAATAAAGGGTACACCTGAAAGACCAAGGTGTAGCATATTTAAAAGCAATAAACACATTTACTTACAAGTAATAGATGACACGAAGGGAATTACATTAACTTACGCTAATTCCTTAGAAAAAGATATAAGAGAAAAAAAATTAAAATTTAAGCAATTAGTAGAGGAAGTAGTCAATAGATTAGTTTCAAGATGTAAAGATAAAAATATAAAAAAATTAGTATTTGATAGAAGTGGATATAAATATCATGGGAATGTTAAAAAAGTAGCAGATATTTTAAGAAAAAATGGATTAGAACTATAAAAAAAATTATAAAAAAGATAAATTAAATAAAATAAAAGGGGGTTAAAAAAAGGAATGACTTTATTAGAAAAAGGTGGATATGACAGTATATTAGTTTCTTTAAGAAGAGTAACAAGAGTAATGAAAGGTGGTAAAAGGTTTAGGTTTAGTGCATTAGTAGTAGTAGGAGACGGTAATGGTAGAGTAGGAGCTGCATTAGCTAAGGCACCTGAAGCTATGTTAGCTATTAGAAAAGCAGAAGAAAAAGCTAAAAAAAATATGTTTAATGTCCCAATTGTTAATGAAACAATACCTCATGAAACAATTGGAATAAATACAACTTCAAAAGTATTATTAAAACCAGCAGGTTCAGGGACAGGTATAATAGCTTCTATGCCAGTTAGAAGTGTCTTAGAAAAAGCAGGGTATAAAAATATCTTAACCAAATCCTTAGGTAGTAATAATCATATAAATTTAGTATGGGCTACTTTGGATGCTCTTAAAAAACTTAAAACCAAAGAACAACAATTAGAAATCTTACAATCCCAAGAATCAAAAGATCAATTTGAAAAATATTTAAAAACTACTGAAATCAAAGAACAACCTAAAGAAAATAAAGTAAAAAATCAGCAAATAAATACAGAAATTCAAAAAAATTCTGAAAATAAATTAAAATATGAACAACAACAAAAAAATTATGATAAATCAAGTTTTAAACAAAAAGATAATTTCAAAAGGCCTCCCAATAAACCAAATTATAAAAAATTTAATAAAACCTATAAAGAATCTACATCAGAAAATCATGAGAATAAAAATCAAGAATAAAAAATTAAATTTAATAAAAAATTAAATTTAAATTCTTTTATAAAGAGGTGTATTATTTATGTATTTACAGGAATTAAAACCATATCCAAATAGTAAGAAAAAAAGGAAGAGAATAGGAAGAGGTTTAGGTAGTGGTCATGGAGTAACTGCTACAAGAGGTACTAAAGGGCAAAAAGCAAGAAGTGGAGGAGCTAAGTCCCCATTTTTTGAAGGTGGTCAAAATCCATTATATCTTAGAGTCCCTTCTAAAGGTTTTACTAATATCTTTAAAAAAGAATATCATATCGTAAAACTTGAAGACTTAAATATATTTGATAATCATACAGTTGTTACACCTGATTTACTAAATAAAGTAGGATTAATAAAATATAAAGATAAATTAGATAAAGAAATAAAGATTTTAGGTAATGGAGAACTTAATAAAACCTTAGAAATTCACGCTCATAAAATAACCAAAAAAGCATTAAAAAAATTAGAAAAAACTAATTCTAAATTTTTAAAACTTCCACCTCTTAAAAATAAATTCAAAAAAACTAAAAAAACTCAAAAAATACAAAAAACTGCTACCTAAAAAATAAAAAATAGTAAATTAAAATAAAAATACTGTAATTAAAAAATATTATAATTAAAAATAGTTAAAATTAGTGCTAAAAATAGAAGAAAGCTATATTTTGTTATTTAAACGAGATTTAAATTTATCGAGTTTAACTACCTATAAAATAGGTGGAAAAAGTTTAGGGGTATTTATTTTTAATAATTCCTTTGATTTAATAAGATCCTTAGTATATTTTTCAAAAAGAGGAATCCCTTATAAAATAATTGGGAAAGGAAGTAATTTATTAGTTACCGATGAAGAGTTAATAGAAAAAGTTTTTATAATAAATAAAGAGAGATATTTTTTTAATTATGAAAATAAAGTATTAGTTAATTCAGGGTTAGAATTACAGTATTTTATAAAAAAATTAATAGAATTAAATTTTGATTCATATCAAGAGTTAGCGGGCATCCCAGCAAGTGTAGGTGGGAGTGTATTCAATAACGCTGGAATCCCTTCTATAGAAATATCTCAATATATTACTAAAATTTACTCTTTTAACAGAAAAAAAAGAAAAATTGAAGTAATAGAAATTAATAACAAAAACAAATCTAATTTTTTTAGTTATAGAAATTCATTTTTTAAAGAAGAAGCATTTAATAATAATTTTTATGATATACTGTATATAGAGTTTGAATTTAATAATAAGAAACCCAAAGAAGAATTATTAAGGATTTATAATAAAACGTGGGAAAAGAGGATATTAACTCAGCCTTTAAATGTTCCGTCTTGTGGAAGTGTATTTAAAAATGTTTTGTTAAATAATAATATTTTAAGGGCTTGGGAGATAATTGATAAATTGGGTTTTAGAGGATATACTTTTAATGGTGCTAAAGTCTCAGAAAAACATCCCAATTTTATCGTTAATTTTAATAATGCTAAATTTAAAGACGTTTATAGTATCATCCAAAAAATTAAAAATACCGCTAAATTAAATAACTATAACTTAGATTTAGAAGTAGAAATAATAAAATAAAATAAAGAATCTAAAACTAAAGGGAGGTTGAAAATGAATAACTTATTAAGTGAATTAGATCTAAAATTAAAATTCTACTCACTAAATGATTTAGTTTATGTAATACCAGATAATTCAATACCTACTACTTATTTAAGTATTTACTTTTTAAGTGGAAGTTACTTAGAAAGTCTTGGTAAATTGGGATTAAATTATTTAGTGTTTAAGACTTTAATTAGATCTACTAAAAAATTCAAATATGAAGATTTAAATTACTATTTAGAAAAATATTCTATAAGTGTAAGTAGTTTTGCAGGATATTTTAATAGTGGAATTTCATTATCTTTTCCGTTTTATAATTATAAAGAAGCTTTATATGCTCTAAATTCTATAATATACGATTATATTTTTAGAAATTCCGATTTAGAAGAGGTAAAAAGAGATTCAATTAATAGTATAAAAATTTTAAAAGATGACATATATTCATATTTAACTGCTTATGCAGATAAAGCTTTCTATAGTTCATTTTTAGCTAACGATGTTAAAGGAAATATAAAGAATATAAAAAAATTTACAAGAAAAGACTTAATTAATTGGTATGAGAATTTAATTAATTCAAAAGATATAAAAAAAATAATAATAATTTCAGGATATACTACTCCTAGTTTTGAGCAACAAGTATTTAGAAATTTTAAAAAGATTTTAAATAAAGATAACAATTATATTAGTAAAATGAGTGATTTTGATATAGTTCCTAAGAGAATAACTCATAGATTAAATAAAGTAGAAACAGGAATAGCTATAATTTATCCTGCTCCTACTTATAATTTAGATTTCTTTAGCTATAAAGTTATTTCATCTATATTAGGTTCTATGTCAGGTAGATTATTTGTAAATATAAGAGAAAAACAAGAATTAGCTTATGCTATTAGCTCATATTATGAACCTCTACCTATAAAAGCTGGTAGCATTAAATTCACAATGCTAACCTCAAAAGAAAATAAAAATAAAGCCTTAAATGCCTTATTAAATGAAGTTAATGATATAATAAAAAACGGTTTTAAAGAAGATGAAATAATTACCGCTAAAAATTATATTATAGGTAATTACATTGATAGCTTTATAAAACGATCATTTAAAGCTTCTTTATTAGCTAAATCTATTTTATTCAATATACCTTTAGAATTTACAAATAACTACATAAATTATATAAACTCAGTTAGTAAAGATACTATAAATAGTAAATTAGATTATTTTAAAAATAAACCAGGTATTTTTATCGTCTTTTAATTCCCCTACTTTCTTTCTTTCAATTCCTCTATAGGTAAGCTAAATAGTTATGCTATATATTTACTTCAATATAACAATTAGGTAAAAAAATAAAAAATCCTTTATATAAATTTTTAATAAAAAAAACCACTTGATGTGAAAGCTTTAATTCAAATTAAAATGAATGATTTTTATAATTTTTATAGTTTTAAAATTTATTCAAGTAATATATACGATTTAAACCAAAAGGAAATAATAAATAGAATTAAATTAGTTAAAAGCAAATTTAACAAACTAAACGTAATATTACCAATTCAAAAACATACCAATAAAATACTAAAATTATCTCAATTATTAAAAATTCGAAATTTAGATGAAGGTTTTGATGGGATATATTTTGATAATAAAGATATTTATTTATTAAAGCATTTTGCTTTAGGGGTTTTAACTGCAGACTGCTTGCCTATTGTTATATTAATCTTTAAAGAATCTTTACGAAATATGAACAATTTAGCTAACTTAGAAAATTCATCATTGGTAGCATATTACATGCAGGTTGGAAAGGAATCTTTAATAATATAATTTACAATTTCTTTAATATAGTAAATAATTATTTGAAAAATGAAAGTAATATTAAAGTAATTGCGTATATAGGTCCTTGTATAAGAGATTGTTGTTATGAAGTTAAAGAAGATTTTATTAAAAAACTAAATATTAACTCTAATTTTTACTATTTTAAAGATAAAAAAATATATTTAAATTTACCATTTATTGTTAAATATCAAATAAAGCAGTATTTTTTAAACCTTAAAAATACAATAAAATTGGAAAATACAATAGAATTGGATTTAATAGATGTTAATAAATGTACATACTGTAGTAATAATTATTTTTCATATAGAAAAGGTAATAAAGAAGAAAGAAATATAACCATTTTATCAATTTAATTTTATTCTATTTTAATTTGTTATATTATAAAGGATAGCAGATTAAAATATATAACAAAATAATTATAGAGTATAGGTATGTATGTAGTAGTAGGTTCAAAAGGAAGTATTTTGACTTCAATAGATGGTAAAAATTGGAGCTTTCAAAACACAAATTTAAATTTAACTGATATATATTTTAAAAATGACACTTTAATAGCAGTTAGTCAAAATTCAAAAATATTAGTATCAAATGATACAATAAATTGGGAATTAAAAGAGCTGGGATATAATTACTGGCTAAAATCTATAGCAGCAAGTGAGGATTTATGGGTAATTGTTGGATGGGAAGGTATTATATTAACTTCTAAAGACTTTAATTTATGGGAAAAACAAAAATCTAATACATCATCTATTCTAACATCTGTTACTTTTGGAAATAATTTATTCATCGCAGTAGGATATAATGGGAAAATTTTAATTTCAAATGATGGAATAAATTGGAATATACTAAATTTATCGTCTAATTTATCATTTGAAAACATAAGTTATGTCAATAATAAATTTGTAGCCTTAGGAAAAGATGGTAAAATCTTAGTTTCAGAAAACGGCATCAATTGGTTTTTAAAAAATTCTAAAACTACTTCTTCTTTAAATGGTTGCGCTTATAAAAAAGATGAATTCAATAAAGATATATATATCATAGTAGGTAAAAATGGAAAAATTTTAATATCTTACGACTTAGAAAATTTTGAAGATATTGAATTAAATTTTAAACAAGATATTTTTAAAATAATATATGAAAATAATTTATTTGTAGCAACTTGTGCTAAAGGAAACATATTAATTTCTAAGGATGGAATAAATTGGGACATAATACAAACTAATATTAATGAAGATTTAACATCTATTACATACGCTAACTTTAAAGATCACCCTATTTTAAAAACAACTAAAAATAAAAAAGATAAGAAAAACATAAGTACTATAGGAATACATTCTGAAAAAAAACAAAAAACAAACTTAGAGAAATGGATTCTAAACAAAACACCCTCTAAAAATGATTTACTTGATATAACCTTTAAAAGTGACACTTTTATATCGCTAGGTAAAAATGGAGATATTTTAATATCTCATCCTTTAAAAGAATTGGAAAATAATAAAAAAAATGATGAATACTTGATTCCTTGGGAACTAATTAATTTAAATATTAGGAATCATTTAAGGAGTATTGCTTTTAATGAAAATAATATAGTAATTGTGGGAGATAATGGTATAATTTTAAAAAATAATATTTCTTCTAGTATTGATATTTTTGATCCTTTAAAATGGGAAAAATTAGTTATTAATAATATTTCTTTTAGTTCAGTAGCATTTGGCAATGATATATGGGTAGCTGTTGGATTAAATGGGAAAATATTAATTTCACAAGACCTAAATAATTGGGAAATTTTTGCTCATGATTTTGTAGCACATTTTACAAGTATTATCCCATTTAACGACTATTTTGTAATTACTGGATTAGTTGGAACTATTTTAATATTAGACCAAGATATAGGGTTATATAAATCTAATACAGATACTCAAAGTAATATATATAGTTTAGCTTGCTCTAAGGATTTAGTAATAGCAGTAGGAGCTAACGGAACTATTTTAAAAAGTTATGATTTAAAAAAATGGTATAATATAAAATCTCCCGTTAATGAAGATCTATTAAAAGTAGTATTCTTTAAGGATATATTTATAGCAGTAGGAGAAAAAGGGAGCTTAATAATTTCAGAAGACGGGAATAGTTGGTATAAAAAAAGTACTCCTACTAATAAAACATTATACTCTATTGCCTTAGGGACATTTGATTTTGGAGATTTAGCTATAGCAGTATCTGAAAAAGGAACTATAATTCATAACAAAATATAACTAATTTACTAATTAACTCAACATTTTAATAAAAAATTCTCCTAATTTGAGAAAAATTAATTAAATCTATTTGATTAATTTGATCAATATTTTTTTTCACTATTTTAAATATAAGGTATTTATAATCAGGAATTATTCTTTCTACTGTTTCTTGAACTTCCTCATTAAAATTAGCATCTGCTATTTTTATATACTTTATTTTTATATTTCTTAAGTAAGGTGTGTAATCAAAAGCATATAGATAATTCATTACCTTCTCAAATAATTCATCATCTAAATTTAATAGATAAAAAATAACAAAATTAAATATAAAAGTGCTTAAATTATTTATTAATTTTGTATCAAATTTAAAAAAAGTATTAATATCATTTAGATTTTTTTTTAATATAAATTCTTTTAAAGATATGGGAAAGTGATCAAAAGAATCTTTATTTTGGATAAAATAACTCTCTATTTCGTTAAAAATATTAATTCCTATTCCTATTATTAAATTATCTTTAAAATTTTCAATTAAGATTCCACCTAATTTATATATCTTGTTATCATCAAGTAAAACTAAATCATTAGGGAAAATAATTCTCAAATTTTTTTTTAATATATCATAAAAATTAATATAAAAATTTTTAAAAAATCGCAAAAAAGAAAATATAACAATAGTTCCAACAATAATTGATATTAGATTAAAATATTTTTTTTGTAGTTTCAGTTTAAAAAAAGGGATATTAAAAGATAAATACAAACCGCCTTTTAGTGATATCCAGTGTCTATTATTACTTCCTCTTCCCTTTAATTGTTCATAAGCTATTACTACTTTTATATTTTTTAAATTATTTTTATTTTCTTGATTAAATTTATCATCCAGAATAATTTGTTTCAAATAATTTTGAGTAGAATCGATTTGTTCTAATTGAATTTTTTTTATTCTAAAATCCATGTGTAAAAACTATAAGAAATAAAATTATAGAAATAAAAATGTTTATAAATAAAAATATAAAATATAAAAAAGAGAAGATAAAAATTACTTTAAAGCGTTTTCGAATTGATTAGAAAGGATATTTTGTAAATTAAGTTTAATACTAACTGCTCTATGATCACTTGCAATAGGAGCTAAAGGGTTGTCATATTTACCTATTACATCAAAGCTTCCTTGAACAACATTTAATTTTTCTTTAGCTTTATCATTTAGAAAAATGTAATCTATTATAGCTGGATCATACCTAGGATTATTACTATAATGAGTGTAGTTATTAATTTCCTTAGATAAACTATCTAACTGTCTTGTATCAGTGAATTTATTATTTTTGATAATAGAGATTGCATTAGAATCGGGGGTATCGTTAAAGTCTCCCATTAAAATAGTAGGAATATCATCTTTTTTAGCGTATTCTATTAATTTAGCTGCTTCTTTTTGGCGTTGGACATCAGATTCCATTCCACCTCTTTTAGACTTTAAATGTACTGAAAAGATTTTAACATTAAATCCTGGAGCTAATTCCACTATAGCTTCAACAGGAGGTCTTTTAAAAGTAGTATCATCTTGATGAATATCTACTTTCTTTATAGAGAATTTTTTATTTATTAATAAAGCAGTAGCTATTCCCCTATTATCACTCTTACCAACAATAACATTATATTTATCTTTTAAACCAGCTAAACTCAATAATTCTTCTAATACCTCTTTATTTTCAACCTCTTGTAGAGCAACAATATCACTATTATTTTGTTTTAATATTTGAGCAACTGCTTTTAATGACTTTTCATCTTTAGGAGGACCATCCTCTTTATTAGGATCATCTATTTTATCAAATAAATTCTCAACATTATAAGTAGTTAATTTTACTTCTGTATTATTAGTATCTATTTTTTTATTTACAAACTGTGTATTATTTTTATTTACAAACTGTGTATTAGTTCCTACCCCTAAACTACTAAAATTAATCATAAAAATCACCTTTCTAAAAGATTTCTATTTATATTATAATAATCATTTTTTAAAAAAGTAAAATAAAAAATAATAAAAATTAACACTTTTGTTACATTATTTCAATTGTAAATACCATAAAATTTATAAAAATTTTAATAATTTAAAAGGATAATTGGCAATAACATTTGAAATAAAAAATAGAGTTAATAAAAAGGGGGTAGATATAAATGTCAATAAATCCAATTGAACCTAATAATATAAAACCTGTAACAGATACCAAAAGTGTACCTGAAACTAAAAATATCACAAATATCCAAAGCCAAAATATTTCAACTTCTGTATCAAATCCAACAGATCAAATAACTACAAATCAAAATATTAGTTCAGAAGTTTCAAATAATAATCCTCAAGCTAATGCTGAAGTAATTCAAGAGCCACCTTTAGAAGTTAAATTACAGCAAACTTTAACCGATAATAACCTACCTCTTGAAGAAAAAATTAAACTAATAGATAAATTAATAGATCAAAAGAAACAAGAAATACAAAATATAGATAATGAAATAAATAATTTAAAATCTAATCAAACAAATAGATTAAATGATCCTATAGGTCAAAACATTTTAAATATATCTAATCAAAATAAGATCTTAGCTTTAGAAAGTCAAAAAAGTGCTATAAATAATCAAATCTCAATGTTAGAAGCTACAAAAAATAATTTAGTAAATCTAAATAACGAATCAAGAAATCTCACATCTCAATTAGAGAGTATCAACTCAGTTTATGATACAAGTCTTAATCATCTTAGAATGTTAAAAGAACAGCTTGAAAGATACCATCAATCTATGGCAGATAATTACAATAAACAAATAGAAACTTTATATAATCAAATTAATCAATTAGAAAAAGAAATCCAGGATTTATTAAATACTCATCCTTCAAATCCAGATGAAGCAAACCAAATAGCTCAACAAATAGCTCAAAAAAGATCCCTACAAGACGTCCTAAGAAACCAATTAGAAAGCACAAAACAACAACTATTTACACTAAATCAAAATGTACAACAACAAATAAAAGATTTAGATGATCAAATAGCTAATACTTTAAAGGAAAAACAATTAAATTACTATCAAAAATGGGCACTCGATCAATCCATAAGAAGGGAAATAGAAAACATAGTATGGGGTGAAATGTTAAATGAAAAAAATCATGTACTTAGTATGTGGAAAATGTACTATGACTATACCCAAAAAGTTAGACAAATGTGGCAAGATATATATACTAAACAATTAGCTAATGAAAGCTCATTCATCGCCGCATGGTCTAAAGCATTAGGTGCTTAAAAATAATAAAAAAAAATAACAAAATTAATTAATCCCTAAAATATTTTTTTTAAATTATATGTGTTTATTTTATTAAAATGAGATTTTTAAAAATATTTGCTATATTTTTAATATTTTTTTAGCTACTAAATATACAAAAATAATATATCATAAATGATCATCAGATACTAATTGTGAATGTTCAAATTGTAAAGTCATAGGTATTAATTATAACTTAAATTATGATTGTTGTAAAAAATGTGTTTGTTACACTAAAAAAACTTTTGAAAATAATTTAGATTATATAAACATTAACCAAAATCAATTAAAAAATTTAATTATATTAAAATTCAATAAATATCTTTCTTTTTTAACCGCCTCAGCAAGAAGAGAAGTATTTGGGTTATAATTTAAAGAATAAAATTTTTGAGGGGGCTGTAAAAAGAGTTAGACCAAAATTAATGACAGGAATAGTTATAGTTAGTTCTTTATTACCTATATTACATAGCCAAGAAATGGGGAGTGAAATAATATCTAAAATAGTTGCTCCAATGATAGGAGGTACAATCTCTTCTTTAATCACTGCTTTACTATTTATACCCCTATATATTTATTAATTTACAAAATTAAAAATATAAAAAGTGTCTTAATTATTAAAAAATAGTAACAAATATGTTAATAAAATGTAAATAGGTAGTAAAAATTCCCAATTTTGGAAACAATTTTGTAACAATTTTTCTTAAAAAATTATTATAATATATATTGAAAAAAAGGAGGTGATTAAAAATGAATAGGATAATTATAGCTCTTATTATAGGGATAATAACTATATCTATAGCATTAGCAGGTATTAAAAAAGGGGATATAAACAAAGATTTCCACTATGATAATACAATTACCAAAAATATTAATATAAATAAATTAATCTCAGAATACTATGGACATTACGATGGAACAAATACATGGTCTGAAGAATTTAAAAATGGAATGAAACAAAGAGCATTAGAATTATTAAATGATCAAAATATTAATGCTATAGTATCTCAAGAAATATTTGCTGCCTTAGGAGTTAATGGTTTTACATTTAGCTTAAATCCATCACAACCACAATATGATCAATTTTACTTCCCTGGTAGAGAAGCAGTAGGTTATGTTTTAGCATCAAGAGATACAAACGGTAGCTACTTTATGGATATTTCTGAAGGTGATGTAAGTATAAGAATAGAAGGTCAAATAAGCGGCGAAGTTCAAGCAAAAGTATGGGCTACTCATAATATAAGTCCTTTAGTAATAGATCTTGATAAAAACAATATAATTGATACTTATAACAAAAGCAACTTCTCTAAACCAGTAATGTCAAAAGAAGACATTCAAAAAAGAAACTGGATGAGTATGGATATTGTAGGAGATGGAATCATTAGAATAGTTGAAAAATTAGGACCAAATGATGGAATATTATTTACTACCAATGATTTAAACTCAATAATAAAAAGAGGTTATTTAACAGGTAAAGAATTATTTGGACAATCAGATGGATTTAAAAACGGATTTGAAAAAATGAAACTATTAGATCTAGATAATAATAATAAAATAGAAGGTCAAGAATTAAATAATGTGTATATATGGCAAGATAAAAATCAAGATGGAAAAGTACAAAAAGATGAAATCTTAAGTTCCAAAGATATTAATTTAACTCAAGTAAATCTAAATTATAATTTCCAAATGATAAGTACAGCTATAATTAATGGGAAAACAGTTACAGTATGGGATTGGTATCCTGCTACCTTAGATGTAAAATTCTCTAAATAATTATTTTTCAATAAATGAAAATAGAAAAAAAAGTAAAAAAATAAAAGGAGGGAAAAAATTTCCCTCCTTCTCTTTTTTATAAAAAATTAATATAAAACCATTACAAAAAGGAGGTATAAATATGAACAATAATAGAAAAATAATCAATTATTTTTTTATTGCTTTATTTTTAGTAGTATTTTACATATTTAATTATAAGCAAGCAATTAGTAGTGATATTGAGAATATATTTACAATAGATAAACATTCCATAATAAATAATGAAATAGATGAAAGAAAATTTTATATAGCAGGGTTTGATGATAAATCCCAAAAAATATTAGCTATGGCTCCTATATCTGATATTAATCTAAAAAAACAAAACAAAAATTATAGGCTGTACTTTATTAATATATCTAATAATCCAAATATAACTACCTTAGATATCCCGCTTTTTAATATTCAACAATATTTAATTAACAATGATAAATTATATATAATAGGTAATAATTTAACTACCCTTGCTTTGATAAATTTAAATAATTTTAATTTTAATGTTTTAACGCAAGTGGAAATAGGGAAACCTTCTTTTAGGTATTTTGGATTAATCTGGTTAGAAAATAATTCTATATTTGCTCCAGGTTATGAAATGGATGAAAAACAATTTTCCAAGGACACTTATATATACAAATTAAATATAACTGAAAATAAAGTTAATTTTATAAATACCTCATTTAATATAACAAAAATAGAAAAAGAACAAAAACCTATAGAATTAGTAATACTTAATTCCGAAAAAATAGCAATGCTAAAACAAAATATGAAAAATAAAAAACTTGAGTTAATAACGATTGATAAAAATTACAAAACCACAAAAATAGAAGAAGGTGATACCTTTGGAGGTTTAGCCTTTTCTTATGATTATCTCCTTTATTCCTTTAAATTAAATAAAAATATATACTATTCTTTATACGATTTTAATAAGGAAAAAGTTTTTATAAAAGAAAAGTTTGATGTACCTTTAATGTATCCTTTTATTTCTAAAAACTCTAACACAATTATTTTAACTAATTATAATCCCAAACTAAATAAAATGGATATATACTTAGGTAAAAAAGATGAAAATTATAAATTAAATAAAGTAATAGAACAAACAGATTCGGCATACCTAAAAATATCCAAGGACGGAAAATATTTTTTAATGTTTAATATAAAAGGATATCTAAATCTCTATAAAATTAATTAAAAAATACATATAATTACATCATTAATTAATATCTTAATATCAAGTTCTAGCTTAATATCAATTCTAAAGGATTTTGTTTTTTTTAATCTAATTTTTAAACTAAATGAATAAATCCAATTTATTAAATTTATTAAAATATAAAATAGAAGCTTTTGCAAAATCAGATATTATAACGATCCTAAAAAATTCAATGCTTAATATTATCCCTATTATTATATCAGGTAGCTTCTTTTTATTGATTTTTAGTTTCTTTAATATTCCAATTTTTAAAAATTTCTATATCTTAACAATGGGTCTTATTAGCATATTCTTAAGTGTATCAATAGGTTATAATTTTGCTTTACATTATAATAAAGATAAAATCATCTATTCTTTACTTAGTTTATCCTCTTTTTTAATATTAACTAATATAACTGAAATAGAAAAAAACAGATTTATATTAATAAAAGAATTATCAGCAGATAATATGTTTTTAAGCATAATAGTTAGCTTAGTTAGTTGCTACGTTTTTAGTTATGTTTATAAATTATCAGGTAATATCTTTAAAGCTAAGGAGATTCCTGATTACGTTAAAACTAGTTTAAACTCCATTTTCCCTTTCTTTTTTACCTTAATTATTATCATATTATTTTTTAATAAATTTAATTTAAAAGGAATTTTAATAGAGATATTAAAACCAATAGATAAATATGGGGATACATTAATAACGGTAGTTTTAGCTAATTTATTTTTACATATAATGAATTTCTTTGGAATTCATGGAATTTCTATTATAAATAGTATATTATTAGCCTTATGGCAAAAATATTTAGCACTAAATGCGCAAGCCTTTGCTAATCATGCTACCTTAGAATATATAACAGCATATCCATTCTTCCAATGGTTTATATGGATAGGAGGTGCAGGATCCACTTTAGGATTAAATATTTTATTATTATTTAATAAAAATGAATACTTAAAAAATATAGGGAAATCCTCTATAACTTTTTCTATATTTAATATAAATGAGCCTTTATTATTTGGATTACCTATTATATTTAATCCCTATTTTTTAATTCCATTTATATTAGTTCCTATAGTTAATGGAATTATTTCGTATTTAGCTTTTTATTTTAATTTAGTTAATAAAGTTTATATAGAAGTCCCCTGGATGCTACCCTTCTTTATTGGTTCTTACTTATCTACTAATGATTATAAAGCTATTATTCTTTCCTTGATAAATTTAGTTATCTCTATTGTAATATATTATCCGTTTTTAAAAGCTTACCAAAAACACCTACAAAATACCAAATAAAATCCTTAAACTATTTAAACATCATAGCCATAAAACATTTTTTAATATATTCACTTAAAAAAAATTAATTTTCTTGGTTAAAGTATGTATGAGTAAATATATTAATTAGTTTAACTTGATCTTGGATTAGAATATATCTTCTTTTTCTATCAGGAGGTATAAAAATAAAATTCCCATTTGGAGTTCTTATAGTAATATTAGGAGCATTATATTTAGGATCCCTTTTATCACTTGCTATAACTATATAATAACTTAAAGATGAGACAAATTTATTAGGATGGATATATATTTGATTATTTAAATCTGGAAAAGTTGAAACCGAAAAAACATTATCTATAGAATTACTTGCTAAGTCCAAATACCTATATCCAATTTTAAAAGCTTTTATATTATTTAAAATTACCTTATTATCTATAACTAAGTTTCCATTACTTTCTCTTATAATAATAGCAGGAATTACACCACTACAAGATAAAGTACCTATTCTAGTATAATTAGAAAAAGCAGGAAAAGGTGAATTTATATTACCCTGTAAAATAATCCCTGAAACCGTAGATCCTACAACATTATTAATTATACCTACTGCTTTAACAATAGCAAAATCTTGCCAATTATTATTATTAGCTTTATAATAATCTATAAAAATAATTCCTTTATTTCTTTTAAAGCCATCAAAATTAAGTCCATAGGTTTGGCTTGCTGAAATATCTCTTTCCATAACTCCACTTAAATCAAGATTAAACGTAATTCCACTTTGATTAACACTAGATAAACCAAAATATAATCCTCTAGAAATGACATTAACATTTGGATTAAAAGCAGTATAATCAGCTAAAAATAAAGTATCAAAATATGTATTATTATTATTACTATTATCTATAGTATTTCCATTAGTTCCTGTAGCTACTACAGCTAAACTACAGCCTACAGGAAACCCATATCCCGCATTAGTTATAGCGGTGTTTATATTAGGTAATAATGCTTTTACACGATTATATACAGCATTCAAATCCTCATTTTGATTATACATTTTATAAACTATATCAAAAATATAATAAGTTATTAAGATTAGCATTAAAGTTAAAGCTGAAGCTATTAAAGTTTCTACTAACGATAACCCTTTATACTTTTTTATTTTTTTTACTTTCATTTATTATCCCCCTTACTCACTTATTGACTCCCTATTAAATACAATTCATCTAACTAAATTAACATTCTAAATTGACATTACTATCTAACATTTTCATATTTATACTTCATAACCCATAATCTTATATTGCTAATATTTTTTCCCTTATCATTATACCTTGTATTAATTACTATTTCTTTTAAAATCACTTCATTAGATCGTCTTATATCAGTTATATTATAAATAATGGTTATATTTTGTATAACTTGGCTTTTAGAACCTGGACTTAATACAGGATCATTAAAACTTCTTGATAATAAGTTATTTAGAAAATCATTAGAGATAGTATAAGCTTTTATTCGCGCTTGAATAGATTGATTCAAATTAGAATAAATTAGCAAAAAATTTATTATAGCGAATATAGCTATAACAACTATTGTAAATGATAACAAAACCTCTATTAAAGTTAAACCCTTTTCTTTATTTTTTTTATGATATCCAAATTCTTTTGAAAATACGTTCATTTCATTTTCCTCCCAAAATTTTTATTATCTATCTTTGATTACTAATAAAAATATGCAAAACCTTAGGTAAAAAGTCAGCATTACTAAATGAAGCAGAAGTCATTAAAGAAGTATCATATTTAAATTGACTACTATTACCATTAACTTGAAGATCACCGTCTATAGGATCACTTGTCCAAGCTGCACCATATAATGTAGGATTACCGTTGAAAACTAAGTCAGGAGCGCATAAAATAGCATTAACTACAGGAGTCCCACTAGAAGTAGCTGCTTGGGTACTGGCATATATCCTAAAAGCTCCTGGCTTAGATAACAAAGTATTATTATTAGTATTAGTAGTTCTTCCATCTGTATCTACATTATTAACAGTTACATTACCACCTACAGAAAAACTGCCGTTTATATATAAATTAACTCCTGGTCTATTACCTAAAAACCTAAAATTAGTAACATTATTACCTACAATATCAAAACTTGTTCTAAAATAAAAATCAGGATTCAAAACTGTTGTTGTTCCACTATTTCCTAAGTTCATATCAGATTTATTGGCTTGTATAAAAAGGGGTTGAGCATAAGAAGGAGCAGAAGCAGGATCTGTATAAATATTTCCAAAATAATCAAACTTAGCAGTTAATCCATAAGTATTTTGAATATAGTTATAAACAGCAAGGTAATCATTATAAGTACCTTCCCCAGATTTAGGTAACCTAACTTGAAAAACTAAACTATTATCCGTTTTACTAAAATCTCCTGATAAATAATAATTTCCTGGCTTTGTTAAGTAAATAGTACTACTATTATTAGAAGTATAAACTACGTTAGGCGAAAGTATTCTATTAACAGGCATGCTAACTGCAGAATTACTACTATAAAAATCAGTAGGGAAAGGATCTACATAATCTCTTAAGTACTCAGGAGGTGGAGTATTAGAGATAATCTTATCGTTATTATTATTAACCTTATTTCTTATAGTAGATGATAAGGAATTACTATATATAACAGCATCTGCAGAGCCACTACCTGTTATACTTTTAGCCCAAACCAAACTTAAAGCTTTATTTTTAATTATATTTAATAAATCTAAGTTTTTAGCTTGAACAGAATTATTTTGTTTATCAACATCCCAATTCAAAGTATTAAGTGAAACAACTTTTGGCATTATATTAGGATCATCTGTACCAAAAAATCCTGCATTATTATTTACTCCCACATTAATAGAATCAGTAGCAAAAAATAGGAAATCATTTAACCTCCATTCCCACACTTTAACAACAGATTTAAGAGAAACTATATTATTCCCCCTACTAACTGTTATACTAACATTCCTTAATCCCTTAACATTTCTATTAGGAATTGGAGTAACCATAATAGATACATTTACATTATTCAAAGGAGAAAAGTTTTCACCAGTATAACTAGGGTTTAAATATAACTCAGCTAAGGTTTTATTAAAAGCACTCTTAGCAACATTAACTAATATATAATTTCTTTGAAAGCTTTGGGCCCCTAAATTACCATTATACCCTCTAAGTGCTAATAACAAAATCATAAACAAAATAGTAAGAAAAATTAACACTATAATTAAAACAATAGCCTTCTGATATTTAATGTTTACACCTCTTACTTTTATCTCCTTTTTATTTATTTCCATAATATTCCCCCTAACTTTAGACATTTTATTACTACCCTATATATAATTATAATTTTTTTTTTCAAAAAAACAAGCGTTTTAAATAGCTTTTATTGTAAAATTTTTGTAAATTTTATTAACATAAATTTAAAATCTTACTTTTATATTAAAAACCCTAAAAAGAGTTTATTTTTTTTAGTTAATTTTTAAATTACAGCAAATATAATATACTAGTTTAACAAAAAGCCGCAAAAAGTATCGATTTTCTATAAAGTGGAGATGAATTGCTAAAAACTTAATAGATATTTGGAACAGAATAAATACTATAGAGCATAGAGAATTAGATAGTAATAAGCAGTCTGTTGTTTTATCACCTTTATTAAACTATAGGAATAGAAAATAAAAGAAAGGATTTCAATAGGATTTTGACTTGTATTGTGTATGGGAGAGTTTATAAAAGGGATGAAAATATAAACTTATACTAAGTAAGGTTGGGTACGCTTTAAAACTAAGCCTTTAAAGCATGGTCTGATGGCTGGACCGTATTCCTTATACCTAAAAAGCTAAACTTATGTAAAGCTCACTTATCCCCTTAGGAGAATTAAAAGCTAAAAATATAAATTGAAATATAAAGATTAAGAAAAACAATAAAAACTAATTAAAAAAAACAATAATAATAGAATTAGCAACAGTGATTTTTTTTTCATGAGAAATACTTACTTTAATTATAAAATCTTTTACTGATTTATTAAGCAAAATAGATAACTTATTTAAAACAGAATTACTATTAATAAAATGTATTTCGTTATTAGATATAGAAATTAAATTAAAATTGACTTTAAATGAGATAGCTTTAGTAATAGCTTCTTTAGCAGCAAACCTACCTGCTAAAAACTCTACCTTCCTTCCATAATTAGATATTTCATTATATTTATTAATCTCATAATCACTTAAAATCCTTTTGATAAATTTCTGATTATAAATATGCTTAGAAATCCTGTTGTTATAGACTATATCTATTCCTGTATTGATAAAAATTTTATCATAAGACATAATAAAAATTTAATAATTTAATAATAAAATAGGTTTAACTTAATTGTTTGTTATCTACTCATATATTGTTATTCTATTTATTATTTATTTTCGTCTATCCAAGTTTTTTTAAGGATTTCAGCGATTTCATTGGGATTAGATTTAGCTATTTGTTCTACTTCAGTAACAAGTGTTTTAAATTCAGTATTTTCTGATACTGTCTCAGATTTATTACCTAATTTATCAGTAGTTAAATCAACAACGGTATTAGTAGCAACTTCTTTTTTTTGAGAATAATTAGGAGCTACATTAATAGCCATCCTATCATAACTAAGTTTATTTTGCTTAAATAAAAATATCCCCAGTATTCCCAACGCTCCTACAGTAAGCACAGAAGCCAAAAATATAACTACTGATTGAATAGGGAAAGAATTATTTTTAACAGGTACAACAGGAGGAGCAGCTACTACAGGATTAGATAAAGGAGTAGAATTATTAGCGAAAAACGGTAAATTAACAACAGCTATACTATCTCCTCTCTCTTCTTTTAATCCAATAGCATTTTTGATATATTGCTGAACCTGAGCCTTAGTAGAATCAGAAACATTATTTAAAGCTACTGCTACACTTATTCTCTTAATAGAAGATCCCGGATTCTTTACCACTTCAGTAACTACCTGATCTACTTTCTGATTAACAATAGTTTGTTGTTGAATTTCACTAGCATTTTCTTTATTTTTATCTAAAGCTCCACCCTCATATTGCTTAGTTTTCTTAGTCTCTTGCTTAGATAAAACTTTAGAAGAAGGATCATCTGGTAGTCCGTATTGTTCTCTGTATATCTTTATTTTATCCCAATCTAATTCCACATCAACAGTAACAGTATAATTCCCTACACCTAATATTTGATCTAACGATTGAGTTAATTTAGAAACATACATATTCTCTACTTTTTGTTTAATTCCAAAAGTATCTTCTACAGGATTAACAGCATTTGGATTTAATATTCTACCATTAACTACTAAGGATATATTATTAGTATCTAATCCTTCTACAGAGTTAGCAACGGTTTGAATAATAGCAGTTGCTTCTTCGTTAGATATAGATTTTCCTGGAAAAGTGCTTAAAATAATAGAAGCTTTAACAGGTTCCTTATTTTCAGAAAGAGGATCATTTTTAGGGATAGCTAAAGATATATTAACATTACTAATTTTATCAGGATAAAATTCCTTTATTTTAGTAGAAAGAGCATATTCAGTAGATTGTTTAATATAATTTTCCCAAGCTTCTTTAGTAGTACCCGGAGGAGGAGCCTTTAATTCAGGGGCTACATTAGGTTTTATAAACCCCTGCTTTATAACCTCAGTATAAACTCTATTATGATATTTAGGGTGAATATAAACTTGTCCTAATGCATCATCTATCTTATATTCTTTTATCCCATTGTTTTCTAAATAATTTTTTACATTAGCCAATTGAGCTTTATCTAATTTACCACCAGGATAAAGAGGAATATATTCATTAGATTTAGAATATAAAAATATCGTAATCCCAATAGCAATGATCAAAATAACAACAACTGCAATAATAGCTTTTTGAGTGTTATTAAGGTTTTTTAAAGTTTCAAGAAACTGCGTAGGAGAAGCTGAAGCAGGAGCCCCAGCTTGAGTTAATCTGGTATTAGCAGCAGTAGGTCGTGTAGGTCTAGTAGAACCTGGTCTAACAGTCACTAATTATCCCCCCTTTAACTTATCCCTATTATATATTTTAAACAAAAATTAAAAAATCCCCTAAAATATAAAAAAAATTAACACTTTTTTTACATACTAATAAATGTGCTTACTATATTATTTTACAGCTTACAATAATTACGAATTCATCCACTATCCCCTCTTTAAAAACTTAACTTCAGAATCCCATTCCAACCCTAGATCCCTTTATTACCTGGGCTAAACATAACTACAGCCAAAATAATTTTTGTTAAAACAATAATTATACAGTAATTGGTTTTATTCTTGAACAGTAGCTAAATCAGTTTTAATTTTACTTTCATCAAAAATCTCAGATAACCTAAAATTAAAATAACTAGAATATTTATCCAATTCATTTAATACATATTCTTTAGCAAGAGAATCTATCTTATCCCTAATAGAAACATCTAAATTATAAATTTCATTTATTAAAAAAGCTTTAATACCTTTATTTTGAAAATAATCTTCTAAAACTTTTAAAGCTTTATTAGTAGAAACTAAAATAATAGCATAAGGCTTATAAGAGGAATAATATATATCTAAAAAGAAAACATCGTGAATCTTAAAATCATCATCAAGAAAAGATATAACAATAGGTTTAGATAACTCATTATAAATTAAATTTTTACAAACTTCAACTACATCCAAATATAACTCAGAAAATAAATTTTCTTTCAATTTTTTATAAACATATTCAGCAAAAACAATATTATTAGATAAAATATAATTAGTATTTTGAGTTAATGTTAAAACTTCTTCCATCCTTTCTTCTTTTATATTTTTTCCACAATGAAAACACTTAACACCTATATTTTGATTAAGTATATCAAGATTAGAAGCTTGAATAATTTGCCTTCCTGTTTCTTTACATATAAAAACATATTCGTTAGATAAAAATTTCTTAGATAATAAACTATTTAACTCTTCTTCATTAGCATTTATTAATTTAATTAAATCACTTTTAAATAATGAAGTTCCTACTTCTTTTATTTTCTTTAAAAGTAAATAAGTATCAGTATCTAAAAGAGAAACAAAACTCATTACTTCCTCATTCATAGAGATCTCATTAACAGGATTAAAGAAACTAACTTTAGTTTTTAAAAGCTTAAACTCAAATTCAATATTTTTATTACTACAAAACTTCTCAAAAACCTTTTTATAAGCTTCAAATATTTTCATTTCATCAGATTCATTATATATAAATAATAAATAAACTTTAGTTAATTTAGAGAAATCTATTAACAAAGCTGTTTTTTCTTTAACAAAAATCTCTACATCTTGCATAAAAATCATGCCTTTTTCTTTATTTTCATTAGATAAAGAAAATAATTTATATAAATTAACCTTAGTAGAATTAATAACAGGATTCCCTAATTTAGAAAAATAACTGATAATATCAGCTTTATAATTGAATTCTTGATTTAAAGTAAAAACAGCCTCTATATATTTCATCTAATTCACCTCCATTAATTTTATACCCAATTCTTTTAATTGGCTAAGATCAACTTCAGAAGGAGCTTTAGTAAGTAAACAAGTACCACTTTGGGTCTTAGGAAATGCAATAACTTCCCTTATACTATTATAACCTAAAAGTAAAGCAATAATTCTATCAATCCCAAGAGCTATTCCCCCATGAGGAGGAACCCCATATTTAAAAGCTTCTAATAAAAACCCAAACTTCCTATTAGCATCCTCTTCATTTATACCTATTATTTCAAATATTATCTTTTGGAACTTAATATCAGTTATTCTTATACTACCACTAGCAATCTCTACCCCATTTAATACTAAATCATAAGCTAAAGATCTAATAGATAAAACTTCTTTAACAAATTCATCATCATAAATTATATTAGGATTTTTCTTTAATTTTTCATATATCATATATACCTTATCTTTGTCCTCTTCTAATACATTAGTAAATGGGTGATGTTCAGGAGATATTTTCCTTATTAATTTATTTCCTACTTTTTCTTCCTCTACTTTAAAAAGTGGAAAATTATCAACCCAAAGAAAATAAAAATCCTTAACCGGTTTCAATACCTTATTCTCTATTAAATAATTCTTTATTAAAATTAACTCATTTAAATAATTTTTAGAAGAAATAACAAAAACTATATAATCCCCATTATAAAACTGATTTTCATTTCTTAAATAATTATCTACTTCATTTATATCAACAAACTTAACTAAGCTTCCCTTAAAAAAGGATTCTCCAGAATTACTAGAAATTAAATATAAAAATTTTAAATTATTTTGCCTTAAAAATTCATTTAATTTATCTAATTCTTTACGAGTTAAAACCAAATTTTTAAAAAATATATAATAAGCTTGATTAATATCAAAATCTTCATCATTCAAATTTATCTTTATTGAATTGTTCCATTTTTTTACAGGATAATTAAATCTCAAATCAGGTTTATCTGAATTAAAATGTTTTATAGCATAATTATAATCAATAACTTCAAAAGGAATACTAATTTCAATCCCTAAATTATTAAGTACATAATCTAAAAGATTTTCAATTAACAAGAAAATATCTTTTTTAGAAATAAAAGACATTTCAATATCAACTTGAGTAAACTCTGGTTGTCTATCAGCTCTTAAATCTTCATCTCTTAAACATTTTGCTATTTGAAAATACCTATCTATACCAGCTACCATTAAAATTTGCTTAAAAAGCTGAGGAGACTGCGGTAAAGCATAAAACTTACCTGGCTGTAACCTAGAAGGTACTAAAAAATCCCGAGCACCCTCAGGAGTAGGTTTAGCTAATAATGGAGTCTCTATTTCTAAAAAATCCTCATTATCCATAAAATCCCTTATATATTTTATTATCTTATGTCTAAAATACATATTTTTAAACATCTGTAATCTTCTTAAATCTAAATACCTATACTTTAATCTAGTAGCCTCATCAATTTTTAAATCCCTAATATCTTTATAATCCTCATTAATCATAAAAGGTAAAGCTTCACTTTTAGAAAGAATCTTAATCTCCTTAGCAATAACCTCAAAATTTCCCGTAGCTATATTAGGATTAATATTTTCAATTGGTCTTTCCTTAACAATACCCACAACTTCTAAAACATCCTCTAAAGATAATTTATTTATCTTTAATTCACTAGACATCACTACTTGTACTATTCCCGTTCTATCCCTTAAATCTACAAATAAAATCCCTCCCATATCTCTAAATCTATGAACCCAACCATAAATTTTTACTTCCTTATTAACATATTTTTCATTTATCTTACCACACCATACCCTATCTTTATAAGTATAATCAATTTGATTAATCATAATTCTAACACTCTCCTTTAGTATAAAAAATTTTAGGATATTATTTTTTTTAAATTTTGATATAGATCATAATAAGTTTGCTCTAAAGAAAAACTAATAATCCTAACATCAGATATAGTAGTCATAAAATTATGGTCTCCTAAAAATCTAGGTAATATATGAAAATGTAAATGATTATCAATTCCTGCTCCTGCAGCCTTCCCTACATTAGAACCTATATTATATCCATCCATATTATAAGTAATACTCAATATTTTTTTAGACAAAATTAATAATTCAAAGATATCTTCTTTCTCTTCCTTAGTTAATAACTCTATATCATCAATATGCCTATAAGGTATAACCATTAAATGCCCATTTATATAAGGATATTTATTTAACATAATAAATGAATAGGAAGATTTATATAATATTAAACTATCAAAAGAAGGTTCCATTTCCTTTATCTTAATATCATTATAATAACAAAATATACATTTATCAGGTTTAGTATAATTCATTAAGTATTTTCCCCTCCAAGGAGCATATAATATCTTTAATTCCTTCATTTCATTATTTAAATTAAAACACAAGTTATTTACTTTTTTTATATTCAGGTGGAATAAAAATATCTTCTGGTGGCTTTTTCTCTCTTACAGAGCTATCAAACAAATCATCAGATACTCCAACATTAATTGAAACATTTTTTAAATATAAAACCCAAGCTAACTTCTTATTATTGGGATTATCATAAGAAAAATTATAAATAAGCACTTTAGTAGGGAAAGGTCTACCATCATTAATATAACTTATTCCCTTATAAATAACCTCTATTCCCATTTGCTCCTTAGAAAAAGGATAGAAAATGACCTTAGAAGGTAAATAATTACTAACATCTAAATACATTCTATATCTTTCATACATCTTAGAAGTATCAATAAAGCTAATAACAACTAAATTTTTTCCTTTATCTTGACCAACTCCTACAGTTTCATAACCTACTACTACAGGATACAAAATTTTTTCCATTTCAGGATATCTTAAGAGAGGAAAAAATGGGAAATTAACAACTAAAGGATACCTATTATCCTTAGAAATATTAAGTGGATAAGGAGCATCATTTTTAAAAATAGTAGTATATTGACCATCTTTAATAGTAATTAAAGTAACACCTTCTAAAGAAGAATGATAAACAAATTCCGTTTCTATTCTTAAAAAATAAGGTTCTTTATAAAAAATTTTTCCCCTCCCAATTAAAGGTATATCATCTTCCTTAGCAGCTACTTTCTTAGAATCCTTAGAAACATCTTGTGCTCTGAATTCATATTCTATTACCATATCCCTTATTTTAGTATATTTACCAACATAGACTTTATCAACATAATCAAAAGCAGCATTATATGAAAAAATATTTAATTTAAAAATAAATAAGCTAACAAAAAATAATAAAACTAAAGTTCCAAAAAATTTAAAAATTTTTTCTTCCATAACCCATTCCTTTAATTTTATTTAAATTCTATTAATAATAAAAGAAGATACACTAAATATAGCTTGATCTATTTCATACCAATCATATAAAGTTAAAAATTCTTCATTATATTCAAAATACCTATCTCTAGGAGTTCTAACAGCATTAGAACTCATTAAACATTTATCCTTAAAAAATAATTTTACTTTATAAACTCTATCCGCTACCCCAACAGGGATGTACATATTCCCTACTAACAAAGAACTTTCCATTATCATATGAAGTAATTCATTACCATCAGTTACATCAAATACCTTTAAAACTAATTTATCAAAATTCTCTAAATTCTCTAAATTCTCTAAATTATTGACTTCCCAATAAGCAAATATCCAATAAGGATCAATAGGCAATAAATAAATATAATCTTTATTATATTTAGAAGGTAAATCTTGAATAAAATCTATTCTTACTTTATCAAATTTAGGAACAATATTATCTTCAAAACTACTTTTTAAAGCGTCTCTAAAAGAATAAGTAAAATCCAAATTAATTTTATTTTCATTAAAAAAGATATTATTAGTATCCAATTTTAAGAACTCCTCATTTATATTATCTGTATCTCGTTCTTCTAAAACCTTAAACCACCTATAAATAGTACTTTTTGAAATCTTATATTCTTCAGAAATTCTCTTTATACTCCAATTATCTACTTTAAACCTATACCATAATATTTTGGCTAATTCTGGTAAATCTTTTTTTTTCCTCATTTAATTGCCCTCCCTAAGTACCTATTTAATCTATTTTTTAATCTATTTTAATCTTTCATTAATAGTATTTAACTTTGCTTTAACAATACCTATCATTAATCCCTCCTTCCCATAAATTACAACCACATTATCCTTAAAAACCCAACTAAAAATAATCCCCTTTCCTAATTCTTCATAATAATTATTTATATCCTTCATAAAACTAAATAACTCAGATATATATTTTAAATTCAATTCTTTAAATATACTATTACTAACAAAATAGCTACCCATATTATTTTCTTTAATAATAGATATTCCATCAATCTTAGGATTATTTATAATATCAAAAATTTCTTTTGAAATATTACTTAAATTTTCATCTACATTAAATTTTATTAACTCATTTTGTTCAGAAACTAATTCCCCCTGTTTAATACTTTTATTTAACTCACTCTTTTCTAATTCTTGTATATCGGTAACTGCAGCTTCCTGTGTTAAATTTTCTTCTATTAAGAATTCCTGAACCCAATTCATCTCACTTATTTCTTTAAATTCATTAGTTTCAATTTTTAATTCTTCTGCCTTTATTTCCTTTTGATCCTTATTATCCAAACTATCTAAATTTATGTCATCCAAATTAATACTATCTAAATTTATATCATCTAAATTTATATCATCTAAATTAATATTATCTAAATTTATACTATCTAAATTAATATTATCCAAATTTATATTATCTAAATCTAAAGAACTAATATCAAGATTAAGATTTATATCAACATCAACTTTTTGAACTTCCTCAAAAATTAATTCATCCCTTATTTTTAAAACTTCTTTATCCTTTTCACTTTCTAATCTCTCTTTCTCAAATAAATCATCTTCTTTATAATCTAACTTTACTTCCTCTGATTTAATCTCTTTTTCTTCTTTCTTAAATAAACCACTATCACTACTACTAATATTTAATTCATTAATATTTAATTCTATTTGTTTATCTACATTTTCTAAACTTTCTAAATTATTTAAACTATCTTTCAATTCTATTTCTTTATCATTTAAATATTTTGAATCATTAATTTCTACTAATTGTAATTCATTTTGTAATTGATTTTCTAAATCACTACTTAAAAAAGTATCTAATTTTTTTTGTGATTCTTGTTTAATGCTTTCTTCTAATAAATCCTTATTCAAATTCTCAAAAACTTCATTACTTTCTTTTGAATCCTTAACCACTTCTTCTTTATTTACAATTTCAGTGTTATTAATTAGATCTTCTAATTCTAAATTTACCTCAATATTCTCAATAGCTTTTAAATTGTCCAAAGGAGATAAGTTATCTATAGAAGATAAATTATCTAAAGAAGATAAGTTATCCAAAATAGGTAAATTATCTAAAGAAGGAAAACTATTTAACAATTCTAAATCTTCTTTCTTTTCTGCTAAATCTCTATTTTCAAATATATTTTCTAAATTACTACTAATAAAACTCCTATCTTCTAAATTTTCTACTAATTGTCCTTGAGTAATAAAATCTTTTTCTAAATCAATCTCTCTTTGAAAATCGGTATTACCTAAATTTTCTTGAATTTCATTTTCTTTTAAAGCACCTATTTCATTATCTAAAATACTTTTATTTTCTAATAATTCCTTATTATCAATATCATAAGAGCTATCAAAAATAGATACTTTATTAAAATCATTTAATTCTTTCATCTCTAATTCCCTAGTTTCTAGTTCTTTTAATAAATCAATTTCTTTAAAAGAATCAGCCTCAATAATAACTTCCTGCTTGATATCAAAATTTTTAGTAATATTAATGCCAAGATCTATATTATCTACTTTTTGAACTATATCAGATTCCTTTTCTAATTCATTAATTAGACTAAAATCTATATCTATCGGAAGTTTTACCCCAAGACGTTCCTCTTTTGTCTTAGTTTGTTCCTCTTTTACTTCAATTGCTTCTTCTTTTGTTTCTATTTGTTCCTCTTTTACTTCAATTGCTTCTTCTTTTATTTCTATTTGCTCCTCTTTTACTTCTATTGGTTCTTCTTTTATTTCTATTTGTTCCTCTTTTACTTCAATTGCTTCTTCTTTTGTTTCTATTTGTTCCTCTTTTACTTCAATTGCTTCTTCTTTTATTTCTATTTGTTCCTCTTTTACTTCAATTGCTTCTTCTTTTATTTCTATTTGTTCCTCTTTTATTTCAATTTGTTCTTCTTTTGCTTCAATTTGTTCCTCTTTTATTTCAATTTGTTCTTCTTTTGCTTCAATTTGTTCCTCTTTTATTTCAATTTGTTCCTCTTTTACTTCTATTGGTTCTTCTTTTGTTTCTATTTGTTCCTCTTTTACCTCTATTGGTTCTTCTTTTGCTTGTACTTGTTCTTCTTTTATTTCTTTTGGCAATACTTCTGCAATTTGGATCTCAGATATTTCTTGCTTTACTTCAGTATAAATCTTAGTTAATAAATCTTTCACTTTTTCAATAAAAACATTGAAATTAAGCAATTCATCATAAATAAAATTAATAAGAATATAATTATTAAAGACATCCAGATTATTATTATTAAAAACCAGTTGTTTAAAATGAGAATCTAAAGAAGCAAAAATTTTCTCATATATTCTTTTTACTTTATTAATTTTTTTAGGATCCTCAATATAGTATTTTTTCTCTTTAAAATGATTAATTATATCCTTAGGATTATCCAAAACAAGCTCAATTTGATTTTTCTTCTTATCATCTTCAAAAGGGATTAATTCATTAACATTAGATAATAACCTTTCTTTCAGTTCATTTTTAGTTTTAACCAATTGCTCTATATCTTTATTTATATTTTCTAAAATATAATTTATATCCTGAAGATCTATTAGCTTCAATAAATTAAGTTCTTGTTCATTTAAATTATAAAAAAACGATTCTTTATTTAGATTATATTTTTTATAAAGTTCTAAAAGATTTTTAAATTTAGATAAATTATTACTAAATAATTCCAACTGATTTTCATTAAATATAGCATAAGATACATCATTAATAAAACTAATAAATTCGTAGTCAATAAGAGAATTAAATAGAAAAGGGAAAGAAAATAAATTAGGTAGCTCCAAAATTTTTTGATTATAAAAAATTTCATTATCAATAGTAATATTCACAAATCATCCCCTATATAATCTTATAATATTTTTCTAATTTATCCTTCTTAATTTATTATATAACTTTTATTATATATAAGATAGAAGTTGCTTATAAACCTCAAAATATTTTTTGCTACTATTATTCCAACTAAAATCAAGTTTCATTATTTTTTTTCTAAGATTAAATAAGAAATCCTTATTTTTATAGAGTTCATGAGCTTTTTTAAGAGCAGTAAATAATAAAACAGGATCAGCTTTATCAATTAATATACCAGTTCCGTTAATGCTATCCTCAAATATATCAATAATAGTATCCTTAAGTCCCCCAGTTTTAGTAGCTATAGGAATAGTACCATATCTATAAGAAATCATTTGCGATAATCCACAAGGTTCAAATCTTGAAGGTATTAAAAAGAAATCAGAAGCAGCATAAATTTTCCTAGCTAAATCCTCCGAAAACTTTATATTAACACTAAAATAATTAGGATACTCCACCCCTAATTGCTCAATTTTTTTCTGAATATCCACATTACCTGTACCTAAAACCACTAAATAAGCAACTATATTACTATCTAACAATTTTTTAAAGCTATCATAAAGTATATCAAATCCTTTTTGATAATCTAATCGTGCAACTACACCAAATAAAGGAATATCATTATTAAAATTATTTTTATCATTTAATAACTTAAGCTCAAAAAGTAGCTTTAGTTTATTTTCCTCTTTACCTTCATTAACATTATTAATATCATAATTTTTATATAAACTACTATCAGTTAAAGGATTCCATAAATCATAATCAATTCCATTAAGTATTCCAATAAGTTTATGAGAATTCATTTTAAGGATATTCTCTAACCCCATACCAAATTCAGAAGAATTCATAATCTCATTAGCATAATTGGGACTAACTGTAGAAACAATATCACTTAACAAAATAGCACCCTTCATTAAATTTATTTTAGAATAATATTCACAATGATTTATAATAAATTCCCTAAAATTAAGATCAATATCTTTAAGCATTTCTTTTTCAAAAACCCCCTGATATGCTATATTATGAATAGTAAAAACAGTTTTATTACTTAAATTGAGATACTTAAGATAAAGTATAGTAAAAGCAGAATGCCAATCATGACAATGTATAATATCATAATTATTCTGTTTAATAAAATTAACAACAGCTAAATTAAATACTAAATACCTAAAAAATTCATCTTCAAAAGGTTTCCCATTTTTATCTAAATAAATTCCTTCTCTTTCAAATAATTTCTCATTCTTAAATAAATATACCTTAACATCTGTATTATAATTCTGAACCTCATAAATTTCATAATCGATATTTAATATTTTATCTTCTAAAATTTTATTCATCTTTAGATCTTGGTTTTGAAATTTTTTAAATAAATTATCAGTTAATGAGCCATAATAAGGTAAAATAACATCTACTTTAGAATATTTAGCTAATTCCTTAGGTAAAGATCCAATTACATCAGCTAATCCCCCTACCTTAGCAAAAGGTACCATCTCCATACTAACCATTAAAACTCTCATAATTACCCCCTTCTTATATTTAATTCCCTAATTTTCATTATATAAATTTATACATTTATAATATAATAATTTAACAATAAAAAATAATATCCCTTTTTATTGCTTATCTAAATGTTAAAAAATCACTATATGCAGTAAAATTATATTCTTAAAAGGAAGAATAATAATTTTTATCAAAATAAAAATTAGAAACAATTTAAAATTAATTAAAAATCCAAGGAGGCAATAAATGATAAATACAAAAATAAATGAACTAATTCAAGAAATAGAAGAAATAGAAAATAGTAAAAATATAGAAGAAATCCTAGAAATTTATTACAATAATATTAATCCAACATTAACAAAAATAATAAAGCTAGCAGGATACGCTAAGATAGAAAAAAAAGGCCAAGATTACAAAATTATTGCTTATGACATTAATAACCAAGAAAAAGAGTTTTACGATTTTCTGGGAATGTACGGAGTTCTAAACTTAGGACATTGTAATCAATATATAGTAAATAAAATAAAAGAACAAATGAATGAATTATGTATGACCTCTAAAGTATTTTTAAACAGTAAATACGCAGCATTAGCCAAATTACTAGCAAATTTAACAGGCTTAAAATATCTATTTTTAGTTAATTCAGGAGCAGAGGCAGTAGAAGCAGCTATTAAATTGTCCTTAGCATCCACTAAAAAGAAAAAAATAATCTCTACATATAACTCGTATCACGGCAAAACCTTAGGAGCATTAAGTATAAGCGGTAGAGATGTCTATAAAAAATACCTTACTTTACTACCAAATGTAATTTTTATAGAATATAATAATATAGATCAACTACAAAAAGTAATAGATAATGATACAGCAGCAATTATAGTAGAACCCATTCAAGGAGAAGGTGGAATAATAATTCCTAACGATAACTATTTAACTACTTTAAGAGAAATATGTGATAAAAATGCTTGTCTATTAATACTAGATGAAATCCAAACAGGCTTAGGTAGAACAGGTTATTTATTTGAATACCAAAGATATAACATAAAACCAGATATACTATTATTAGCAAAAGCATTAAGTGGAGGAGTTATCCCAATAGGAGCAATCTTAGCAAATGAAAAAGCTTGGGAAATTTTTAATGAAAATCCCTTATATCATACTTCAACATTTGGCGGAAATTCCTTGGCAATAACCGCAGCATTAGAAACTATAAAATATACATTATCCAATGATCTACCTAAACAAGCTCAAGAAAAAGGAGAATATTTTATAAAAAAATTAACCCAAATTTCAATAAACTATAAAGACATAGTGAAAGAAGTAAGAGGAAAAGGATTAATGATAGGGATAGAACTAATTAGCGAAGAATATGCTGCCTCTATTTTCTCTTATTTAATTCAAAACGGAATAATAACAGCTTATACTCTAAATCAACCCAAAGTAATAAGGATAGAACCCCCTTTAACAATCCCTTACTCAATAATTGATTTATTTATAAATACTTTTGAAGAATCACTAAAACATACAAAGCAATTATTTGAATTATAAATAATTAACCCATAAAAAAGGAGATAAACTAAAATTATATAAATATAATAATGGAATATAACTAAAACAAAAATTAATAGCATAAAATAAAAAAACAAAAGAAATAAAGAATAAAATAAAAAGCAAAGCAAAAGGAGGGATATGAAAATGGAAGTATTAAAAGTATCTTCAAAATCAAAACCACAATCAGTAGCAGCTGCTTTAGCAGCAGTAATTAAACAAGGAAATAAAGCAGAGATTCAAGCAATAGGAGCAGGAGCTATTAACCAAGCAGTAAAGGCAATAGCAATAGCAAGAGGTTATATAGCACCATTAGGTTATGAATTAGTTACTATCCCTGCTTTTACTGAAGTCCAAATAAATGGAGAAGTAAGAACTGCTATCAAGTTTATTATTAAAACAATAACCCCTTAATTAGATTCTTTTAGATAGTTTATATAATAATAAATTAATAAGGAAGGGGAGAAGAACAAAATTAAGAAGCGGGTGTGGCGGAACTGGCAGACGCGCTATCTTGAGGGGGTAGTGCCCTTTAAGGGCGTGTGGGTTCAAGTCCCACCACCCGCATAAACATTTTATGACTCTAATAAATAAAAACCAACAGTTTTATGAAAAAGCTTCTAAATTATTAGTGGGAGGAGTTAATGCTCCTATAAGAGCTTTCTCTTTAATAGGAATAACACCTATTTACATCAGTTCATCAGTCGGGCCTTATTTAACCAATATAGATAATAAAACCTATATAAGTTTTTTATCAGGTTGGGGATCTATAATCTTAGGAGACGCTTATCCAGAAATCGTTAATAATCTAAAAAAACAAATTGAAAAAGGAATATATTATGGCTTATCAAATGAATACGAATACCTACTATCAGAATTAATACTAGAAGCTTTTAACTTTCACGATATGATAAGATATACTAACAGTGGTACAGAAGCAAATATGCTAGCAATAAGGTTAGCTAAAGCTATAACAGGTAGAAACAAGATAATTAAATTCGATGGAGGATATCATGGAAGTATTGATTATTTATTAATAGAAAATGGAAGTAAAGAATTTGGAGAACAAATCCCATCATCTGCTGGAGTTTCAAAAAGATTAATAAAAGATACGGTTAGCCTACCTTATAATGACATAGAAGTATTAACTGAATTCTTAAATAAATATGGGCAAGAAATAGCAGCAATAATTATAGAACCCATCCAAACTTCTAATATGTTAATAAAAGCTACAGAAGAATTTTTATTAAAACTAAGAGAATTAACCCAAAAATACTCTATTATTCTGATATTTGATGAAGTATCAACTGCATTTAGAATAAGATATGGTAGTTGTACTAATATAAAGCCAGATATAACAGTAATAGGAAAAGTTATAGGTGGTGGTTTCCCTATTGCTGCTATCCTATCTAAAAAAGAATTTATGGAAGTTATGGCACCAATTGGTAGTATGTATCATAGCGGAATATTTACAGGGCACCCTATATCCACTTTTACTGGATATCACGTATTAAATATTATCAAATCAATTGATAATTTCTATCAAAAATTAGAAAAACAAACCCTATATTTTGTTAATATTATTAATCAATTAAAAGAAAAATTACCAACATTAAACATAAATTATGCTAATTCAATGTTTAGTTTATATTTTGCTAATAAAAAAGTAGAATCTATAGAAGATATAAACGAATTAGATATAATGACATTTATTGATTTTTATAAATTAGCATTAGAAGAAGGTATATTATTTGCTCCACATCCTACTGAAACTAATTACCTAAATTTTTCTCATGACAATAAAATATTAGATTTAATATCAGAAAAATTAAATAAGCTTGCTAATAATTTAACTTTTTAGTTTGTCAAAAAAATGAATACTATTTAAATATTTTATTTTTTAATGGTTGATGATATTTTTCAAGATAATTTTAGCTATATTTCAAGTAATTATGAATTAATTGATAAGGTTTTAAAAGAAAATAAAGCATTAGGTTTTTTAGTTATAGAGATATCAAATTCAAATAAAATCAAAGAATTATATACCAAAGAGTTTTATAACAAAATTTTTCATTTTATTACTAATCTTTTTTTTAATTTAAAAGGGAAGGTATATAGGAATCAAGATTTAGTTTTTATAAATGACTTTAAAGATAATCAGTTAGTACTATTATTAGTTTCCAAGCCAAGAAATAAAGAAGAATTAGATATGTATAATCTTAAATTAGCTGCTATTAGGATAATATCCGAAATAAAATCTCAATTATTTAGCATAAAAGAATTTGAAGATATTAAAGAGATTATAAAAGAAATTGCAGATTCCCTAAATTATGGATATTGTATCATAAAATATGATGAATTAAAAGATATAAGAGATATAATTTTTGATGCTTTTAGAGAATCATATATAAGGCAAAAATTTGATGAATTAAGTGATAAAATAATATCTATGGTTTCTCATGAATTAAAAACTCCATTAACCTCTATTAAAGGATTTGCAGAAACTATCATCCAAGAAGATCTAAGTAAATCAGAAATAATTAAATTTGCTAGTATAATATGTAACGAAGCAGATAGACTAAATAGATTAGTTAATTCCCTTTTAAATTTATCCCGCTTAGAATCTGCTAAAGTTAATTTTAACATAAAAAAATTAGATATCAAAGAAATAGTAGAAAATGTCATAGAATTAATGTATCCCAAAATTAAAAATAGTAATATAAAATTAAATAGGGAATATGAAGATGAAGTAATTTATGAAGCTTTAGCAGATGAAGATAAAATCGAACAAATTATTATTAACTTAATAGATAATGCAATTAAATACACACCTACTGGAGGGATAATAACAATAGGTATAAAAAATAAGGAATCTGAAGTTTTAGTTTATGTAAAAGATACAGGAATTGGGATTCCGGAAAATGAAAAACATAAAATTTTTGAGAAATTTTATAGAACAACTATATCAAGCTCTATTTCTCAAGGAATAGGGTTAGGATTAGTTATAACTAAGTACTTAGTAGAAGGTCAAGGTGGAAAAATCTGGTTCGAAAGTCAAGAAAATGTAGGTACTACTTTCTATTTTACCTTACCTAAAAATATATAAATAAAAAACTATCTAAAGGGGGTAAAAAATGAAAATAACAAAAATTAATATAGAAACCTTAAAAGAGATCTCTAAAGTAGTAAGAAGAGATATTTTAATTAGTACATATTTAGCAGGTAGCGGTCATCCTACCACTTGCTTATCAGCTGTAGAATTACTTGTTAGTCTATTTTTTAATTACCTAGTTTTTGATAATGATAATTATGGAAGTATATATCAAGATGAGTTTATATTATCAAAGGGTCATGCTGCTCCTTTATTATACTCTATTTATAAACATACAAAAATAATAGATGAGGATTTAAGTACTTTAAGAAAATATAATTCATTACTTGAGGGTCATCCATCTACTAAATTAAAAGGTGTTAAATATGCTACAGGGTCTTTAGGGCAAGGTTTATCTATAGCTTTAGGAGCAAGTTGGGCTAGAAAATATAAAAAACTACCTTCTAAAGTGTATGTATTAGTTGGAGACGGAGAATTAGCCGAAGGCAGTATATATGAATCAGCTAATTTAGCTTCTTATTATAATTTATCTAATTTATGTATAATAGCAGATATTAATAGAATAGGACAAAGTGGGCCTACTATGTTTGAACATAACCTTAGTGAATATCAAAAAAGATTTGAGGCTTTTGGATTTAATGTTATTACATTAGAAGATGGGCATAACTTTGAACTAATTAATCAAGCATTTGAATTATTTATAAATCAATATTCTAATACTAATAAACCTACAATAATATTAGCTAAAACATTAAAAGGGAAGGGAGTTTCTTTTTTAGAAGATAAATTAGATTGGCACGGAAAACCTATAACCAAAAAAGAAGATTTAGAATTAGCCTTAACTGAAATCGGAGAATCTAAAATTAATCCTTCTGATTTTATTACTTATAAAAGTTACTCAATTTCAAATAATATTCCTTCAATACAAATAAAAATAGATGAAATAGAAAATAAACTAAATAATTTTGTTAAAGATTTTTATCTAAAAAATAAGGATAAGAAAATAGCAACAAGAGAAGCTTTTGGAATTGGTTTAGCTTTCTTAGGCTCATTAATAGATAATTTAGTAGTAATAGATGGAGATGTTAAAAATTCTACTTATACTCTATATTTTGAGAAAGAATATAAAGATAGATTTATAGAGAGTTACATAGCAGAACAAAGTATGATAGGATTTATGTTAGGGTTATCTAAGAACGGTTTTATTCCAGTAGCTTCTACCTTTGGAGCTTTTTTAACAAGAGCTTATGATTTTATTAGGATGATGAATTATTCTAGACCAGATTTAGCTATAATATGTGGTACTCATTCAGGAGTTTCAATAGGAGAAGACGGACCATCTCAAATGGCTTTAGAAGATATAGCTGCTTTCAAAGCCCTATTTAATACTACTGTTTTATACCCTTCAGATGCTATATCAACCATAAAATTATTGTTCAATGTTTTTATAGAATATCTAAAAGGTAATCTAAAAGGTATTGTTTATTTTAGAACATCTAGGCCAAGTAGTAATATAATTTATGACTATAATTCAGATTTTGAAATAGGGGAAAATAAAATAATAAAAGAAAATAATATTGATAATAGTTTAAATAATACAAAAATAGGGATAATTTCAGCGGGAGTTATATTACATGAAGCTCTTAAAGCTTGTAATAAATTAGATAATATCCCCTTTAAATTAATTGATTTTTACTCTATAAAACCTATTAAGAATATAGATAAAATCTTAAAAGATGTTAAACAGATATTAGTTTTTGAGGAGCATAGTAAAGACGGAGGTATAGGGGAAACAGTTGCTCCTTATCTAGTTAATAAAGTTAATCATTTTGAGATAGTAGCAATAGATGATATTCCTGTTAGTGGGAGTCCTGATGATCTACTTAAGCATTTTAAATTAGATTCCGAATCTATTTACCTTAAAATAAAATCCTTAATATACCAATGATAAGATAAAATGATAAATAAAATGATAAACCAGAATACACATCAAAATATATCAGAAAAAACTAATAAAAATCAAATAATAGTTTTAAAAAATGTTAGCAAATATTATAAAACAGAAGGAGAAAAATTATTAGCTTTAAGTAATGTTAATTTAACAATAGAAGAGGGAGATTTCATAGGAATAATGGGGCCAAGTGGAGCAGGTAAAAGCACTTTATTATTAATAATAGCTACTATAGAATCTCCTTCATTTGGAGAAGTATATATAGATTCTATTCCAATTAGTCAAATGTTAGATAGTGATTTACAATTAATAAGATTAAATAAAATAGGGATGGTATTTCAGGATTATTATTTGATTTTATCACTTAGTGCGTTAGAAAATGTTTTATTACCTCTTGAAATAAGTAGAAAATTTAATAATCCGATTGCCAAAGCTAAAGAATTACTAAAAATGGTAGGGATAAAAGAAAACAGATTTAATGATAATGTTAATAAGTTTTCAGGTGGAGAAAAACAGCGAATAGCAATAGCACGAGCTTTAGCAAACGATCCCGACATAATCATAGCTGATGAACCCACTGCTAACTTAGATACTAAAAATTCTAAAATTATTATGGATATATTTACTAACATAAATAAACAACTAAAAAAAACCATCATAATAGCTACTCACGATCCTAAAGTATTAGCATTTACTGAAAAGGTATATTTTATTAATGATGGAAAAATATCTACTTAAATAAAAACATTTTTATTAAATATGAATGTTTTAAAAAAATATTCAAAAAAAGATTTTAAAATAAATAACGAAGTAATTAAAATAATCTATGATACCATACATAGTTATTCAATGGTTTCAGAAAATGATAGAGTTTTATTAATGTGCTCAGGAGGTCCAGATAGTACTTTTTTATTGTTTTTTTTTACTTATTCTTAAAAGATAAGTATAACTTAGTTTTAGGGATATTTCATTTAGACCATTCAATAAGAAAAGATTCCTATAAAGAATTTGAATTATTAAATACTTTTGCAAAGCAATTCAATTTATGTATTTATAATTTTAAAGAAGATGTAAAAGAATATGCTAAGAAAAATAAATTAAATTTAGAAGAAGCAGGAAGGACCCTAAGATATCTCAAAGCTTTAGAAATTTCTAAAAAATTCAATTACAATAAAATAGCTACAGCTCATAATCTAAATGACTTAATCTCTTCTTTTTTTATTAACTTTATTAAATCAAATCATTATATAAATTTATTTAATTTAAATCCTACATTTAATTTTGAGAATATTGTATTAATAAGGCCCTTATTATTCATCCCTAAACAAGAAATAGTAAAAACCTTAGAAAACAATAACATAAGTTATATAATAGATAAAACTAATTTAAGTTCAAAATATTTAAGAAACTATATAAACCTTAATTTTACTAATAATTTTATTAACACTTTATTAAGTAAAACAACGGTCTTAAAAAATTATCTTTTTTTAAAAAACACAATTGATTTTATTCAAAACTATAAAAATTCTATCTCAAACCTTTCAAATATAAAACATTTATTAAATATATTCTTTATAGAATTTAAAGGTATTACAGATGATTTTTTAATTTTAGAATCACTTTTTTTTAATCTAAAAAAAATCTTGTTAAATTTTTATAGCAATTTAAAAACACTTAACATAAAATATAATAACCTTCGTCTTTTAGTTAATGACAAAAACTGCTATAAAATTAATATAATCAAAGATTGGTTTTTAATTAAAGAAGAAGAAACCAAAAAAGCTAATAAAATTTTTATCCTTTATAAATCTAATTTTAGCTTTTATTTTAAAATAGATTTATCAGAATTTAATGAAAATTATATAGAAATTTCCAATTTAGTGATAAAGATAAATGTAGTTAAAAAGATTTTTGATTTAGAAAAATTTTTAAAAGAAAATATAGAATCTTTAAAAGAGAAATTAAGGGATAAAAATTATTGTTTTGGATTTTGTTTTGATAATATAGTTATAAGAAGTTGGAAAAACGGAGATTACTTTATCCCTTATGGATTAAAAGGTAAAAAACAAAAACTAAAAAAATTCTTCATAAATAATAAGTTTAAGGAGTATGAAAAAAATAGGACATTTATTTTTGAAGATGAAGCAGGAATATTTTTAGTTTTTAATTACCTTAATAATATAAAAAGAGGTAGAGAATTACTAAATAATGCTAAATTCTTAAAAATCTTTAAAGAAAAAAAAGAAGTTAATTTAATAGAGATATATATAACCAAAAATTTAACACAATATCATGAAAAATAGGATAAAAACTAATAAAGCTAATAAAGCTAATAAAATTAATAAAATACAAATAGAAGTAGGGTTAGACGAAGTAGGAAGAGGGTCATTATTTGGGCCCCTCTTAGTAGCCTCATTTTTAATAATTAAAATAAATGATTTTAATCCCTATAATACTCTAAAACTAAAAGATAGTAAAAAATTAACAGAAAATCAAAGAATAACTATATTTAATGAAATAATAAATATCTTGAGAAAATATAGAAACATTTCTAAATTAAACTTTTATTTTATTTCAAATGAACTTATAGATAAAATCAATATATTAAACGCAAATCTTTTAGGATTTGAAAAATTAATTATTATTAATTTAGAAAATATCTTAAAAAATAAAGAAATTATTGATAATTTAGATAAAATAGAGTATATAAATTTTTATCTTGATGGGGATAAAAAGCCTTACAATATAGAATCAAAAATCCAAGAATTTTTAAAAACTAATTTTAATTACCATGAATTATTAAAGAAAATAAATATTCTAAATTATGTAAAAGGAGATAGTAACATAAGGGTAATACAATTAGCGGCAATTTCAGCAAAAGTAACCAGAGATAAATATATCCAATTTTTAGCTCAAAAATTCCCGCAATATAACTTATATTACAACCTGTATAATAATAAAGGATATTATGAAGAAATACATATAAAAGGAATAAGAGATTACGGGATAACTAAATATCACAGGAAATCTTTTTTAAAGAAATACTTCCAAAAAACCCTATTTTAAATTTGTAAAATATATGATAAAAGTATAAAAACCTAATTTTTAAATAAATTTCTTTGATAAATAAATTTTAAAATATTTTCATAGATATCAAGCAAAATATTAACATTTTCAATTAGTTTATTTAATTCTTCTACTAATAGTAATTGATTTAGTTCATATTCATGGACTATAACATTTCTAAGCTTCCTTAATTCTAAATATTTTTCAGTAGAAGGTATTATGTTTAACTTTTCCATTTTATTTAAAATATCGATAAAAGCCAAATTATCAGTATCTTCTCCTAATATTTGTAATAGGGTATAAAATATTTTAGCTAATCTGTCTTGTAATTTAGAAAATCTAAAAATAAGAGAGTCAATTATAGCTTTTTCATTTAAATCAATATACTTAATTTTATCTTCTGTTATAGGAATTTCTATCTTATTAAGTAAATACTTTAGCATTTCCTTATGTTTATCACATTCTGTTAAAATCTTTTTTAGGATTTTAATTTTCTTATCAAACATTCCAAACATTTCAAACATTCTAATCAATAGTTTTAATTAATGGTTTTATTTATTTTATTTTATTTTATTCTAATTCCCTCTTGTTTAGCTATTTTGTGAATTAAATCTTCTTCCATTAAGTTAGGATTAAATACTACTAAATCTATTTTTTGTTCTCCTATATTTTTTTCTAACTCAACTAAAAATAGGAGTTTATTATTAACTATATTTTTTAAATCAAGAGAAGTTTCAATATATAAATCAATATCTCCGCCTTTTTTAGAATCGTCTATTCTAGAGCCAAAAACAAAAACCTTACTATCAACTCCAAAATATTTA
>JAPYWL010000030.1 GCA_028276365.1 Deltaproteobacteria bacterium
ATAAGGTTCTTTCAATTCCCCTATGGGTAAGCTAAACGAATTAGTACTTCAACACAAGTACCGCAGTTGGAAAACTTTCAATTCCCCTATGGGTAAGCTAAACTACAAAAACCATTGACAATGCTTTTAAAAGAATTAAATCTTTCAATTCCCCTATGGGTAAGCTAAACGCAAATGAGCTAAAACTAATTTTCTTATCTGGACTACTTTCAATTCCCCTATGGGTAAGCTAAACTGTTAATAGTTAACAAAAATTTAACAAAAATTTAATCTTTCAATTCCCCTATGGGTAAGCTAAACGAATAATTTAAATAATTTAAAAAACGAAATAAGTAACTTTCAATTCCCCTATGGGTAAGCTAAACTAATAGATTTTTTGTCAAGAATAGCAAAAAATATATCTTTCAATTCCCCTATGGGTAAGCTAAACAAATCTTTCTTTTATAATATCTCGTGGAGTTCGCCACTTTCAATTCCCCTATGGGTAAGCTAAACGGGTTTTTACCAATAACTTCAGGGCTTTTTGAAAAGCTTTCAATTCCCCTATGGGTAAGCTAAACTTTCTTTTATCTCTTCTATTCTGTTTTCAAATATAAACTTTCAATTCCCCTATGGGTAAGCTAAACTTAGATGTTATTAAAAAACTAAAAGATAAGGAGATTTCTTTCAATTCCCCTATGGGTAAGCTAAACTAGGATGGTAGATTTATTTTCAGTGAGTATATTTGACTTTCAATTCCCCTATGGGTAAGCTAAACATATCTCTTTATAAGAATTTTCATTTAAATATTCATTCTTTCAATTCCCCTATGGGTAAGCTAAACATTTTTGGGTAAAAACCTTTTTAAGAATGGAAATTTAACTTTCAATTCCCCTATGGGTAAGCTAAACAGTTTTATGGAAAAATTTTTATTTCGTAATAGAATTACTTTCAATTCCCCTATGGGTAAGCTAAACATAGTTTTGCTATAGACAATAAAACCTTTAAAACACCTTTCAATTCCCCTATGGGTAAGCTAAACTCTCCTTTTACTTAGTGTGTGTGTGGGGGGGGGAGATCTTTCAATTCCCCTATGGGTAAGCTAAACTAAAAAGAAACTTACTAAGTAGAAAACCTGATTTAACTTTCAATTCCCCTATGGGTAAGCTAAACTTAGTATTATTTTACTACCAATAGTTTTGCCTTTCTTCTTTCAATTCCCCTATGGGTAAGCTAAACAAAGAAAAGGGGTTTATAATTCTTTTATTTTTAATTCTTTCAATTCCCCTATGGGTAAGCTAAACTTGAATTAATGAGTAATACTGATATAGAAAAAGAGTCTTTCAATTCCCCTATGGGTAAGCTAAACTTTTTACTAAAATTCCTCCTTTTTTTCTTTATGTTTCTTTCAATTCCCCTATGGGTAAGCTAAACCCTACATCAGCCATATTGATTAAAGCTGATGTATAAGCTTTCAATTCCCCTATGGGTAAGCTAAACATGAAAGAGAAAATGAAAATGAAAAGAAAAGAAAGAGCTTTCAATTCCCCTATGGGTAAGCTAAACCAGCATTTGCTAAATTAGTTATCTTACGACATATTGCTTTCAATTCCCCTATGGGTAAGCTAAACGAGGCTCCACTACACTAAAAGCGGCTCTTAATCCACTTTCAATTCCCCTATGGGTAAGCTAAACCCTAAAACTCTCTACGATGCTAAGATATCTGATGATTACTTTCAATTCCCCTATGGGTAAGCTAAACCTTATAAAAAACATTTCAAAAAACTTATAAAAACTATCTTTCAATTCCCCTATGGGTAAGCTAAACACCAACCTAGAATTAAATATTTTAAATGAATATCTCTTTCAATTCCCCTATGGGTAAGCTAAACAAAAAGAAATTGATAAAATACGCAATATACTTCATGATCTTTCAATTCCCCTATGGGTAAGCTAAACGAGTAAAATCAAAGCAAACATCTAATTTTAGTTCTATCTTTCAATTCCCCTATGGGTAAGCTAAACACAAATATATACTTTTTTTAATGATGTAGGTAATTTACCTTTCAATTCCCCTATGGGTAAGCTAAACTCGTATGCTATATATCTGCTCCAATATAATAATTAGGTAAAAAAATAAAAAATCCTTCATATAAATTTTTAATAAAAAAATCTGTCGATGTGGAGTAGGGTAATTTTTCTGGGGGGATCGACAGATTCAGTATTACCAAGCAAAAAACATAATTTATAAACAAAAAAGCAAAAATTCAATATTGACTTTTGTCAATTTTTTTAATGCTCAAAAACCGATCGACAGAAATTAAAAAATTAAAAAATTAAAAAATTAAAAAAAATAAAAAAAATAAAAAAGTAAAAAAAAGTAAAGTAAAGACTTTAATTAATACTCAATAACAAAAGGACTATACTCCTCATCAGAAATTAAATGTTTTTGAATCTTGTACAATTCTAATCTAATTATGTTCCTAAAAGACACATTCCTATTAAGTTTCTTTAATTTAATTGTAGTAGATAGCTTTTCTTCTAATAAACTAAGAAATTTCTTCTTACCATCCTCATTTAAATAACAAATTCCAACATCCTCATTAAAATCCGTAGTATTAATAACCTTTTTATTTATCAAATTAAATATAGCTCTATCAACTAATATAGGTCTAAATATTTCAGCTATATCTAAATTTAATGAGAATCTCCTAAAAGTTACAGAATGTAAAAAACCTATCCTCGGATCTAAATTGGTTTTATATATCTCACTTAAACAAACTGCGTATAAATAAGAATTTCCAAAACTAATTAAAGCATTTAGGAAATCGGTGGGCGGTCTCTTTGTTCTTTTTTCAAATAAAAAATTCTCATTCTTAATTATTTTATTAAATGATTTATAATAAATTATTTTATAATTACCCTCTAAACCTAATAATTTATCTATTTCATTTGTTTCTTTGATTTTTGAGAAAATAGATTCTATATTATTTATATCTTCGTTTAAATCAACATTTCTCTTAGTGTAGTAATTCAATACTTTTAGAGAATTTAAAATAGCTCCTGAAAGTATAGATTTAGCTAAATATAACCTCTTTTCATTGTTTAAATAATGCTCCGCCTGCTTAAGAACTATATAGCCTGAATTGTAAAATTCCCTCGGATAATAAGTACCTTCATAATAACCATAATAATTATAAAAATGTATGGGTATTTTATTTTGAGAAATAAAATCTATAAACTTTTTATTAATATTAACTTCTGAAAATATATGAATATCATTAATTGAATGAATAGGAATATATCGCTTAACTATCTTGGAATTTTTTTGAGTATCCTCAATTTCTTCCTGGATTTCTAAATCTTGAGAAGTAGAAAAATTATCATAATCTTGTAAAACATTATCGTTAAAGTTTTCATAATCTAAAGATGATTTAGAATTTAAAGGATCATCAAAAATATTATTAGTTTCAATATTATCATCAATATTTAAAACTTCCTCAAAATATACTGTATTTTGTTTCCTTTTTAAATAACCACTTTTAAAAATATATAAAGATTTCTTCATAGAATCTCATTAATTATTTTATTTTTTATTTTTTTGATAAAATTATCCTTTAGATAAAAAAATCCTGTTCTTTTTTTAGAATTCCCATAACATCTTTAACCATATTTTTTTTAGTAGGTAAAACATAAAATATTACTGAATCTTTATCCTTTTCAATAATATCTGATATTTCCTTTTTTAATTGAAATAACTTAGCTTCTGTTATTTCTCCTTCTAAAACTGAATTCTGGATCCAATTTAAATATTTTCTTGCACTTTTTAACACTTTAGAAACTTTATCTTCAGTTACATCATATACCATTATAACATACATAAAATAATCCCCTTATTCTTTAACTTCAAACATACCAAAGCCTTGCGAATTTTTTGATCCCAACCCAGTATTCCAAGCAAATTTTAATATTTCCTCACTCCCACTTATTTTATACATACCTTCATATGAAATTATATAGTTATTCTTATAAACTATAACTTTTTTATCCCTTTTATTATCAAATTTAAGAAGCTCAATATCAAAATCAAAATTATCTACATTATAATCCTTGTAATATGCTTTGTATTTTTTTAATAAATTCTGTTTTATTAATTCGTAAAACTTATTTTCATTAGGAGAATAAAAATAAGTTTTCTTATTTATAGTACTATAAACGGTTATTGGAGACAAAAGATATATAATATTTTCTTTTTGATTAAAATTAGGAAGTTTAATAACTTCTATAGATTTCAAATATAAAATGTTATCCTCTAATTCAAAGGAACTTTTCTTTATAAATGAATTAGAAATATCAACTAAAAAGTCATCCAAAACAGAAGATAGGTAAAAAAATATTTCTTTTCCAAAATTAAATTTATCGTTATTAGAAATACTTGGTTTAGGATATATTTTAGAAAAAACAAATAATTTATAAGCCCTATTGTTAAATTTAAAGCCCTCATTATGTAAAAAATTAGATAACTTCTTACTTTTAATGCTGTTATAAATAAAAGATTGTAAAATATAATGATAATGAAAAGATAATTTAATTTCTTTATCTGAGTAAAAAGTAAATTTCAATCTCATCTTATTGAGATTTAACTGTTTAATTTAAATTTAACTATAACATAAATTATAATAAGCACATTTAAAGCAATATTTATTTTTAGATTCTTTTAAAGAAGGTGGAATTTCTCTTTGTACTATATTATTTATATTTGTTATACATTTTTTTAGTTCCTTTTCTAATTCATCATTTAGTTCTATGTTTATGCTTCTTTTTTCCAAGGGTATATATATTTTAGCTTTTAAATTAGGTACATACTTTTTAAGTATAGATAAGTAATAAGCCAATTGCATTGTAGCAGATTTAATAAAAGATGAGCTTTTTTTTATTTCTCCCACTATTAACTGGTTTTCTTCTTCCACTTTTATTAAATCTATTTTAACATTTTCTATCAAAAATTCTTTAACATACTTTTTATTGTAGTATATTTCGTGAATAGTTCTTCCAAATTCAATTAATTCATTTTCTTGATCAGGTATTACATTTCTACTTATAAACCATACCTGCCTTTTACATATATAATAATACCAAATTAAAACACCTGTTATTTTTATTTCCTCTACTTTTTCTATAAAGTAATCCCTATATATATCAAATATAATAATCCCTCCTTTAATTTTCTAAAAAATATACTAAAATATTAATAAGTCATTATTTTCAGGAATAAAGCCAGTTTCTAAATCATAGTACTTATCAAGATCTTCATATGATATATATAAAAAATTATTAACTTTTGGTGGTAAATTTTTTTCAGAATAAGTCTTTGAAACATTTATAACATAAGAAAATAAATCATTCTTAATTTTGATTAATTCTTGTTTTATTTGTAAATAATTATGGTATTTTTTACTATTTAAAATAGTGCTATATTTTTCCCAAATTTTTTTAGCTTCAGAATCTAATTCAACAAAAATAGGATACTCTTTGTAATTTTTCTCTATTAACTTGTTATAACTTACATTTTCAAAATTCAGATAGACAATATTATTTAGTATCTCATTAGATGTCTTATTATTTATAGCTTGCTTTAGTTTATTTTTATATTGTTCAAAAATATAAGAGAAATTGCTTTCTGGTATAGATTGATTTTTTAACAAAATATTTTTAGTATTTTCTAAAATAATTTGATCATATATATAATAGCAATAAAATTTGTTTATATCATTTTTTAATAGAAATACATCTAAAGTGGAAGTATTTTTAGTATAGTTTCTATTAGTTCTTCCTGCTACCTGTATTATACTATCTAAAGGAGCAAGATCTCTAATAGAATAATCAAAATCAAGATCAACCCCCGCCTCTATTATTTGAGTAGAAATAACTATTAATAGCTCATTATCTTTATAATTTTTTATTTCCTTTATTCTTTTTAACCTTTCTTTAGGAACAACATGAGAAGAAAGAAAATAAAGTTTAACATTTTTATTTTCTAATTTATTAATCAAATTTCTATAAAGCTCTTTTGCTGATCCTATTGTATTTAAAACTACCAATAATTTCTTTACTGATTCTCTATTTATAATTTCTTGTATATAATCTGCTAAATCTTTGATATTTTTATTTTCACTATTTATTTTTACACTTATATTTACTCTATTTAATAATTTAAACTCTTTTGTAACATCTAAATTATCTAATATTGATTTATAGTTATCTAAGAAAATAGGAGCAGTAGCAGTAGATAAAATAAAATAAGTATTAAAGTAATAAGCTAATGCTTTAAAAATTTTATCTAAAAACTTATAATATTTATGTGGAATATTTTGAATCTCATCTAATATAATAATAGAGCTAACTAAATTATGAAATCTCATTATACTACTTATTTGATTATCAGAAAAACTTTCAAAAAATCTTACAAAAGTAGTAAGAACTATATGTGAATTCCAGTTTTCAGATAATAACTCAGATACCAATATATATTCTCTTATTTTTTCTTCTTCTATAAATTCATTTTTATCATAGTTATTAACATCTAAAAGATTTAAAGAATATTCCTTAGAACTTAAATAATGATTAGATAAATATAAATAACTCTGAATTTTATTTAAATTAAAAATATTCCTTAAGATATGATCCACCTGATCTATTATACTAATAAATGGTAGGCAATAAATTATCTTAGGGTCATAATTATAATTTTCTTTTATTTTTTTCTTTAAGTTAATAGAAAAATAAAAATTAAGTAAAGTTTTACCTAAACCCGTTGGTAAATTCATTAAAAACAAATTATCATTAAAATCTACATTATCAATATTCTCTTTTATATAAGTGAATAATTTTTTTCTCAAGCTGTTAATATTTAAATTAATTTTATCTCCAGAAATAGAATTATCATCCTTAGTTATTTTATTTATATATTTTTCAATTATATAGTAATCAGGAAATTCACTTTTAAAGTAAAATATATCCAAAATATCCATATTTCCCTTAATACTAACTTCCAATCTATCGGAATATGTTAAAATTGAATAAAAAAGTAGAGAAATAATATAAAACCCTAAGTATTCTTCTTCCCTAAAATTATTTTTTTCTATAACATCATTTATTTTATATTCACTTAATAATGATGCTCTAAAATATTTAATAAAATTTTTTTCTTTTTCTATTACTTCTTCTACATTTTTAAGTATATCAAATAAGAAAGGTATTTTTTTAAATTCGTCTTTATACTTTTCAATGTTTTCTCTAATACTAATAAATTGCTTTTGAAGTATTTTTTTATCTTGTTCATAATTAATTGATATAATATCTCTTAAATTTTGTAAATAAGAATGATGTTTCTTTATAACAATAAAAGATATATAACTTATTAAATTCTTTATATCATCATCTATAGAGGACTTATACTGATCTAAATATTTTTTAGTTGCAAAATAAGCAAAAATAGATGAAATTAAGGAATGATGATATAATGGATTTGATTTTAACTTTTTTTGATTTTTAGGTTCTTCTTTTAGATAATCTTGAAAATAATTAGTTGATTTTCCTAAATCATGATAAAAAATAATAATCTTAATTATTTCTCTTATCTCTTCCTTTGTTAAATTATATATCCTTTTTTTTAGAAAGATATTATTATAAATTTCATTAGCTATTTTGAAAGTATTTTCTAAGTGATCTATTAGTTTTTTATTAGGATGCGATAATATCATTCATTTATAAAAACTTTTTTTATATAAAATTAAATTACATTATAGTTATATACTTTACATCATCCTTATTAGAAACATTTGAGATTTTAAGAAGCTCCTTTAGCTTAATTTTTATTGATTTCCCATTATTCTCAAAAATATAAGATTTATATTTTTTTACTATTCTATTTTCATCCATTAAGTATGCTATTTTTTCTTTATTATAAAATCTCCCTTCTTCTATTTGAATATCTAAGATATTATCACTATCAATAACAGTAAATATGTCAATATAGTCCAAATTATTAGTTATTTTTTCTATTAACTCATATTCTCCGATAAAATCGAAATTCAATATACAAAAAGCAATCCCCATATAAGGAGTATAATAAGTATAATTATTTATAAGATATTCTTTTAGTTTTTGATATAATTTATCGTCATTTATAGAAATATATAATCTATACCTGGGGTTTTTTAATAACTCTATATTCACTTGAGTACTATGAATTTGTATATTATTAACTTTAGATAGATCTTTAAATAAGTTAGTTCTTGTGCCATCTACTTTACAATCTAATAGGCTTATTCCAAAATACTGTTTTTCTATTGGATTAATAATCTGTAAAGCACTAATTAAAACATCCTCTGACATCAAATAAAAATAGTCACTATTGCTTTTACCTGTATTATCTTTTTTTCCAAATCCTATAATAGAGGATATTATACCAACTATAGCAGTTCTTGGAGGAATAGAGTAAGTTAAAGGAGAAGAAGTAGTATAGTATTTCCTAAAATGCCCATAATCAGAATATATATCAAATGCTAAAAATTTCCTCATAAAAATTTATAAAATCCTTTTCTACTTTTATTTTTTATTTTATTTGTATTTCTGATAATGGTATATTTTGGTTTTTTAATTCCTGTATCAAATCAGGTACATATCTTAAATTAGGATTTATTATATATTTTATTTCTTTAATTTTTTCTTTTTTATTTTTTATAGTTTCTAAGAATTGTGTAAAATCTAAAACATAATCTTCATAAGATCTTATACTTTCTTCAGATTCAATACCTTCAGCTAATTTAAGCTTAATTTTTTTATCTAAATCTCCTATATGAAAGTTATTTTCTTTATAAATTATTTGAAGTAATAATCTACTTTGTTGTGAAGGTTTTGATCTCGTTATTAAATTATTAGTTCCATAATAAATTGCTTCAAGAAGATAGTCAATATCTTGCTCTGTTAAACTTGTTTCTTTAGCTACATTTTCATTAACTACACCATAAAAGCATACTAAAGAATAAGGTAAAACATAAGTTTCCCAAAAAGTACCTTGAGCTTTACCCTCCCCTGAAGGTAAAACTGTTGTTCCTTTTATATATTCTATACTAACTCTATGTAAAGATCTACCAAATTTAAACTGTACAGGTCCAGTTAAAGCAAAATTATTATCCTCTATAGCAAAAGTACCTCCAAATAATCTAATATCTATATATTTTTCTTTTATTTCCTCTATATCCAATTTCTTATTTTTCATATGTTCTTCTATTAATTTTTCTCTTGTCTTTACTTTCCCATCTTCTGTTTCTTTTCTTATAAGTACTTGTAATTGTTTAAATTTAAGTAAGTAATCTCTTATAGTTCTCTTAAGTCTTACATCTGTTACAATATTATAATTATTTTTTTCATCTATCCTTGGTTTATTATCTATAGCATCTCCATTAGGGTTTCCATAGCTAATATCGTATAAAAATATAATCTCACTTCTATTAGCTACTATCTTTGAAACACTCATTTTTTATTTTCCTCCTCTTTTTCTATAGTTTCTTTGATTTTATCGTATAAATTCATTCCAAGAACAAAATAATAATTTAGTTCCTCATTTAATAACCCTGGATATTTATTTTTCCAATTTGTACCTGATTGTAAAAAATAATAACTAATTTTCTCCTTTAATTTCTGTAAATCTTGCTTATGAGCTATTTCATATTCATATAACTTATTCTCTAGTTCCCTAAATAAATTCTTAAAATCTGTTTCATTCATTTTTAGATTTCTGATATTCTTTATGAACGGAATAGAACCTTTGTTTTTTAATTGGTATATTAATAAATATTTTGTTAATATCCCTAATAAAAATATTCCCTTTAATAAATCGTTAGGAAAAGCTTCTTTAAAACTCTCAAAGAAATTATCTAAACTATTTATTTTAGATAAATTATCCATATTTATTTCCTCCTTTTCTAAAGCAAGATTATCATAGTCCTTTAGGATATTTAAATACATAAGCATAAGCAAGAAGATAAAAGTTATATTAACTATTCTTTCTAGTTCTTTTTTTGATCTTTGCTCTTCTTTTTTTAATATTGCCGAAGATAATTTATTAAGCCACTCCCTTTGTAAAAACAAAACTAAATTACTAAATATCACTTTTTTTGGAATTAATTTTAAAGTGAAAATATTATTTAGCAAAGTAAGAAAGATTTTTTCATCATCATTTACTATTTCTTTTAAGTCATCTAATCTAAAATCAATAGAAATTAACAATAATTTTTCTATTTTATTTAATGCTTTTTCGATTGAAGTTTGAATTTTATGTATATTTGATGGTAAAACACTTTGAATATACATTTTTATCTTAAAAGCATTATTATCTTTTTCATAAAATAAAAAATTATAAATAATAAAACTATTTTGTTCAGACAACTCATATAAAATTTCCCGCTCATCTCTTGTTATTCTTTTTATTTGCTTAAGTGTATCTTTTTTATTTTTAATCAAATTGTTAAAAAAGCTATTAACTAATTCTTGTCGTAATTGTTCATTGGCATAAACAAAAGAAGGTATTAAATAATAATCTATCTTACCTATTCTGAATGAAAAATATTTTTGAATTATGTTATATCCCTTTCTTATCTTATATATACAATCTAAACATAAAGGAAAATTTTTATACATATCTGATTCCTTAAAACCACCTGCTATATAATTTAGCTTATCGAAAGTATAAAACTTAATAGGAAAACCTTTGGAATAAACATTTTTATATTCATTACAAGAAAAACATATAGCTTCTTCAGGTTTTCCCAAATTTTTTTCAAAATCCTCTATTATTATTTGATCAAAATTATTTAGATCTTTATTTATTGAATCCTTATTAACTAAATTTGCTAAATATAAAATTTTATTATTATCTCTTTGAAAAGCAATAGTTAGTAAATACTTGTCTTTTTTATTTCTCTTTTCATTTACTAAATTTTTTATATAATTTTTTATAGTTTCTTTTTTTTCTTGTAATTCCTTGTTAATCTCATTAATAAAAGCATAATTCTTATTCTTTAATTTATTAACCTTCGAAATAAAATATTTAAAAATTTTTTTTTCTAAAGTTTTTTCTAATTCCGTTAATTTAGCAGTAGGTGTATAATTAGCACCTCCTGATCCTCCAGTTATTAGCAAATATTTTTTCCCATTATCTTTTACTTCTTCTATTTCTATACCCTCATATTTATAATTATTTTCATTCAATAGAATTAATATTACTTTGTAATCAGTAGGTATTTCTTCAGCAAGAATATCTATTTTTTCGTTTTTTATTATATTTTTTTGAGCTGTAAATATATTTAAGTTTTGAACTTTTATTTCTTGTAAATCCAGAAAACTTTGTATCATATATTTAATTTTTTGCTATTTTTCTTTTTTACCCTTTTTAAATAAATATACACTATTTTTATTTACTTAATCTAAAAAAATTTTTATCTTTTTATTGATAGAAACAAAAAGGAATAATTAAACAGATATCTAAATTTATTTTTAAGATAATTTTTGAAGGGGAGGTGCTAAAATATGGAATTAGATAAACTAAAAGAATTAATTTTAAGTAGATTATTCTTTATTTTAGGTGCTTTATTAATACTAATAGGTGTAGGATATACCTTAGCAGAAAAACTAAAAGATAACCCAATTATTCTTAGTATAATAATATTCTTTTTAGGGTTACCTTTTATAGCTCTACCTTATAAATATAAATCCAAATTATCTAATTTTTTCTTTATAGGTTTCCAGGTAATAGGATTATCTATCTTATATTTAGATACTATCTTATCAGCAGTAGTATTTAACATTATACCCCTTACTTATTCACTCATAATAGTATTCCTTATTAGCTTATTAGGAATAGCTTTATCAATTATTAATAAATCAAATGAATTAATGATATTATCCACTATAGGGGTTTATTCCTCAGTTATATTCCCCGATATCCCTCTAAACCAATACCTAAATAAATTCCTAATATTTACTACCTCAATAAATCTATTAATAACTATTAGTTCATTACTGATAAAAAAAGTAGAGGTAAGATATATAAACCTATCCTTCTTTATATTAGCAGTTATTGTATTTTTCTTTTTAAAAGGTATCCAATTTAATCAAGAATATATACCTAAATTAGCTGTATTTTTTACAATAAACTTCATATTATTCTACATTAATTCCATAATAGGTATTATAAAAGAATCCAAAATGGAAGATATAATTTATTTTATATTGGTAAATGTCGTTTATTATTTGGTAATAGTTTCATTAATTAAACTATACGATTTTACATATAATCCATCATTAGCAAATATAAGTAAAAATATGATTTCATTTTTCTTTAGTTTTATATTTACAATATTTATTTCATTAAACTATTGGTTTTTTTCAAAAGGAGAAAAAACAAACATAATATGGGCATATTACAATATGCTAATATTATTTATAGGATTAACCTTAGGAACCTTATTAAGTTATTCATATTGGTTAATTTCCTGGTTAATAGTAAGCGTAGTATCAATATATATTTATACACTTAATAAAAATCCTGAATATAAAGATCTTTACGTTTCTTCTTATATTTTCTTTCTTATTTTATTTATTTTATATTACATAGTTTCATTTTCAGATCAAGAAAGAATAATATTTATAATATCTACTTTCTTACTAAATATATTAGTAATCTATATGAATTTAAAATTACCATCTCAAGAGAGAATCGTTAATTTAGCTAATTTAAAATACTTACTAACGTTCATTATAGGCTTACTAATTTTAATTATTTCAGGTTTTTATTCATATAGTATAAATACCAATGAAGAGGACATAGTAAATACTATAAGAATTATTAACATTTTGCTTACAATTATTGTAATTTTCAGTATTTTGTTAAAATCTTCAGATAACCTAACTAAAACACTAATTTTGTTAGCTTCTCCATTCATTTGCGGAGTTATTTTTATTATTTTCTTCTTGATTTGGGATCCTCTATCAAATATCCTTATTTTTTCAATACTCCTTTTAACTACTCTCGTTATTCTAATAGGAACAGATAATATATTAAAATTCTATAACCAATTAATGCAAGAAACATCTTTAAATAATATAAAAATCTTTAATCTCCTTAATTTAGCAAATAAAATCAACCTAATGTTTATATCTATAATACTTCTAATAGAATTATTAAAGATAGAGTACATAGATAATTTAAATAGATTCTACCTTATATTAGCAGTTTATAGTATAATATCAATTGCTTTAATTGTTTTATATATGTTATCAAAAGAAAAAGATATGCTAATCTATTTTAAATACAGCTTAATTATATACTACATTTTAATTTTTATATTTTTAATACATTTATTTTATCCATTATTAGTATTTGAACATTACCATAGAAGTTTTATTTCTTTTTCAAGTCCTATTTTAAATCTAAGAGCAGCAAGCTATATATTACTTATATTTAATTCAATTTTAATTTACTATTTAGTTAATAGATATAAAATGGAAGAAGATTTAACACCTACAGAGATAATTATAAAAGATAATACTTCTAAAAATACTATATTAAGTATATTTATATTATTACTAATATTAGTTATTCAGGAAATATTTGATTTAACTTACAGACTAAATATAAAAGAATCACTTATAACGATAACTGTTTTAATAATAAGTAGCATATATGGTACAGCTTTAGGAATGTTATATAAAAAAGATAATAATTTAGTTTATTTAAGAGATGCATCTTTTTTAATTCTCGGAATAATAATACTATTATTAGTAAGAGCTTATTTAAGAGGAATAGAAAATTTTACAATATTATTAATAATAACTGGTATATATTTAGTATTATTTAGCCCTATATTAAGTCCTAAAAATATAACATCTACTGAAGATAATTTAAAAAATATACAACAAGAAACTCCTGAAAATGAAAACACCACCCCTTAAAAAATAAAATGAATAAAATAAAATAATGAAAAAATAATTAAAAATTGCTCCTTTTAAACTAATAACAATTAGTAAGTTTTAATTAATAAAAATTATTTTAATTTTTATCATAAAGATTTTATTTCTTTAGGTGAGAATCACTATTTAAATCATTATTTTTTATCATCATTATTGAAGATTATACATAAATGCCCAAATAACTCCCCCAACAACTGCTCCAACTACTCCACCTATTAATAGCCCATTTAAAATATACTTACCTTCATTAACTCCATGATCAAATTTAACTTCTGGTTTTTCATAAGTATCTATTACATTATAAGTTATTTTAGGCGAATACCTTACCCAATATCCATCAACGTTTGTAGTACAATGTTCACTCCCCTTACTATCGGTATAGCAATTGGTACTTGTATCTGCTATAACATTTTGATTCCATCCAAGAAATATAGGCTCTTTTACTTCTTTTTTTTGATAACTAACAACTGGTTTCCCATGACCACTAAAAGTTTTTACCACCTTTTTATACACTACTTTACCGTTTTCATCCTTAACTGGTACTTCTTTTATAACTGGCTTAGTAGGAGTATTATCTATATTAGTAAACGAACCCCAATTAGAAACATACTTATCTTCTGGAATTTTACCAATTTCTTTACTTACATAAGTAGGTTCTTTATAAGTTAAAGTGACTGTTTCAATTGGGACACTCCTTATTTCATCTTCAGCTTTAAAAGCACCATATAAAGCACCTGCACACATCCCTGATATTCCGCCAACTATTGCACCTCCTATTCCAGCTAACATTGTCCCTTCAGGATCTACTTTCTTAAATAAATTATTTTTTATCATCATAAATACCATTCACCTTTCTTATATTTGTTATGAAATATAATAAATTAGTTTTTTAGCCAAAAAGAATTTATTTGTAAAAAAATGTTAAAAAATTAATGTTCAAAAATTATTGAATAAAAGCAAATAAAATTATTAATACCTAAGAAACAAATTATAACATTAAATTTAGAATAAGAAAATAATAATCTTGTGAATTACTTTTTTTTATTAAAAAAAACCAGAGAAATTAGAAAATAAATCTAATTGATTTACTACTTCATAATCTTTAAATTTTGAAATATTTAATAATGTAAAATAGGATAATTAACAGGAATATAAATTATCAGGAATATAATTATCAGAATTACTAAGAAATTGTGTTTTATCATAAATAGTTTTATCGTAACTATCATTAAAAAAGTTATTCATCATTCTTATTTAAATTATTTTTTATTTAATTTTTATTTTTTAATAATTTTATTAACAACAGCAGAAACTGCTACATCACCTAAAACATTTAGAGAAGTTCTAAACATATCTAAGAATCTATCAACTATTATTATTATTGATATTCCTTCTAATGGTATCCCTACAGCAGTAAATACAATAGACATAGTAACGAGCCCTGCAGACGGTATAGCAGCAGCACCAGCCGCCGCTAATACTGATGTAATAGATATAACAAATAACTCATAAATCCCAAGGTTAATACCATATAAATTAGCTATAAATATAGCAGCAACTGCTTCATATAGTGCTGTTCCATTCATATTTATAGTAGCACCTAATGGTAAAACAAACTTAGCTACCTCCTTCCTAACTCCCACTCTATTTATAGTTAATTGAATAGTAGTAGGTAAAGTCGCCATACTTGAAGAAGTAGAAAACGCTATCATTAACGCTTCCTTCATTTTATACATAACTTCATAAAAATTAGACCTACTAAAAACATAAACTACTAAAGGTAAAATAATTAAAGCATGATTCAATA
>JAPYWL010000031.1 GCA_028276365.1 Deltaproteobacteria bacterium
TAGAATTAACAGAAGTAATAATTAATGGGATATTATCAGAATGTAAAATATTAACTGCATCATTATGTACTACTTGAGATCCATTATAAGTTATTTCAGTTAATTCATCATAATTACAATAGTCTATGGATATAGGATTTTCAATAATATTAGGAGGGGCAATTTTTAAAGAATCTATATCTTTAATGATATAAACCCCTTTTAAATTAAAATATGGTTTTAATTTTTTAGCTAAGAAAGCAGCAGTTATATCAGTTCCTCCTCTTTTTAATGTAGTTAAATATCCCTTCTTACTAACCCCCTGAAACCCACAAATAACAGGTGTATAGCCTTTATCTATTAAATCTAAAATAATATTCTCTTCAATATCAATTATATCAGCATCAACAGGATTATCAGTAGTAATTATTTTACTTTGAAAGGCATTAAGCGGAATTGCTTTTATATCTTTATTTAATATATTTAAAACAGTAGCTATTAAACCTGCTGAAATATTCTCTCCACAACTTATTACAAAAGATTTAGATAATTTAATTAATTCATTTTCATTATTATTGATATCTATTATAGAATTAAAAGTTTGAATAAGTTCATCAGTAGAATAAGGATATGGAGATCTACCAATTGCTGAAACTACAATTATTAACTTGGTTTCTCTAAATTTACTTAATATGAAATTGGCAATATCTAATATATTATCTTTTAAAAAAACACTCCCCCCTACCTTTAAAATTATTAAATCTTTTAAAGAATTATTGATATTTTCTGATTTTAATAACACTTTTTAATAAAAACTCTTTAGCTGTTTTTAATTAAATTAATATTCCTTAATATTTTATTCTTTAGTTTAGCAAACTACCCTATAAGGTTTAGATTTTTATAATATAATAGCTTTTTAAACAACTACAAAAAAATACAGTTATCCAATATAGAATACTTTAAATTCTTAGTTTTAAAAAACTTCTGCCTTAATAAGTATAAATTTATATTTAAATACTTTTTACAACTCTCTAGCACACAACGAAAGTTTAAATTTTAACTAATTTAGCAAACTAATATCAGTTTTAGTTCTTAATAAATATTTCTCTAAAAGTCATTAAAATCCTTTAAGAATATATGTCAATTTTTTAGCAATCTATGTAGAAAATCAAACTTTATAAGAAAGTTTGGTTAAAAAATTTCTTTTTAGTGTTTTTTAAAGAAGGAGAGTTAAAAAAAATATAAAATAAATAAAAGAGTAAGGGCGGGTAGCTCAGGTGGTTAGAGCGCTTGCGTGACATGCAAGAGGTCACAGGTTCAACTCCTGTCTCGCCCATTCCCTACTTAAATCAATTACTACCTAATACTTTAAAAATCACTTTCTAAATATCCTAAAAAAGAAAGGGGAGATTGTTATTAATTATCAAAATAAATCTGATATAAAAAATCTAGAACTAAATATTAAACAAATAGAAATTAACTACAATAAACAAGAAATAAAAAAAATTATAGAAGATTTTTATAGAAATACAAAGGAATATAAACTAAATTTATCAAATTTCATCGGTCAAGAGCGAGCTATAGAAGCTATTAAATTAGGAATAACAATAAATAATGATAAATATAACATCTATGCTGCAGGAGAATATGGTGTAGGAAAAAAAACTATTATAGAATCAATACTAAAAGAAACTATTACAAATAAAGAAATACCAAACGACTGGGTTTATATATATAACTTTAATGATCCATCCTCTCCAGTTAGCATTAGTTTTAAAGCTAAAAATGGTAAAATTTTTAAAGAAAAAGTAGAAAACACTATAAAAAATCTCAGAAGTAGCCTAAAAAACGCTTTTGAAGATGAAAAATTTATATCCAACAAAGAACAAGTTATAAGAGAATTTGCAAAACAGAAAGAAAAAATTATCCAAGAAATGCAACAAGAAGCACTAAACCTGGACTTTTTATTACAACCTACAACTACTGGATTTTATATAACCCCTATCATAGGTGGAAAACCATTATCTAATGAAGAAATCCAAAACTTAGATGAAAATATCAAAAAAGAAATAGAAAAAAAAGAAGAAACACTTGAACAAAAAATCGAAGAAAATATAAAAAAACTTAGAAAAATGGATAAAGAACTTATAGATAAATTAAAAGAAATGGATAAAGAAGTAGCACAAAAATGGATCGACTTCTATATCCAAGAGTTAATCCAAGAACTAAGTAACATTATCCTAGATAATGAAAAAGAAAAATTAGATAATTACTTTCAAGACTTAAAAAAGGATATAATGGATAATTTAGAAAATTTCCTTAAATTCAAAAATAACGAAGATTCTATTCCTACTAAATATAAAGTTAATCTATTTATAGATAATAGCAAATTAGATAATATCCCTATAGTATTTGAAGAATCTCCTACATTAGAAAATCTACTGGGTAAAGTAGATAAAGAAGTTTATCAAGGAATTTTAATAACCGATTTTACAATGATAACTCCAGGATCTCTACATAAAGCCAACGGAGGATATATCATAATAAACATAATAGATTTATTAAAAGAACCTTTTGCTTATGAAGCACTCAAAAAAACTATTAAAAACAAAAAAATAATCATTGAAGACATTTATCAACATCTAGGAATATCTACTAAAATCCTTAAACCTCAACCAATACCCTTTAATGCTAAAGTAATTCTATTAGGACCAAGTTTAATATATCACATACTTAATGAATTAGACCAAGATTTTAACGAATATTTCCAAATAGTAGCTTACTTCGATTCTAACTTAGAACTAAATAAATTCAAATATTTAAATAATTATACACTTGAAAAAATAAATGATAAAAAAATAGATAAAATAGATTATGAAAAAATAAGGAAAAATATAATAAAAAGCTACATTAACTCTATTCTAAATTTAGGATTAAAAAATAATCTAAAAAAACTAAATGAAGATGCTGTAATAGAATTATTAAAATATATCCATAGAATTTCAGATAGTAAAGAAAAATTAACTCTAAAAATGTCAAAAATAGAAAATATTCTAATAGAAGCAAATTATCTTACAAAAAATGATAAAATAACCAAAGAAGCTATAATTAATGCTATTGAACACTGGGAATATAGAAACGGAATTTATAAAGAAAAAATTCAAGAATATATACTAAAGGATATAATAAATATAAACACTCAAGGGAAAGAGGTAGGTACAGTAAATGGATTAGCATATATAAAAATAGGTGAATTAGCTTTTGGAAAACCTACTAAGATAACTTGTTCTATTGGATTAGGTAAGGAAGGAATAATATCTATTGAAAAAGAAGCAGGTTTTTCTGGACAAATACATAATAAAGCCGTTATGATAATCACAGGATATTTTATCCAAAAATATGCCCAAGATTTCCCCTTAACTTTACAAGCTAGAATATCTTTTGAACAAAATTATTCTATCTTAGAAGGAGATAGCGCATCCTTAGCTGAAGTATTAGCTTTAATATCTCAAATATCAAATATACCAGTAAAACAAAATCTAGCTATAACTGGATCTATGAATCAATTAGGTCAAGCTCAACCCGTAGGTGGAATTAAAGAAAAAATAGAAGGATTTTTTGAAATATGTAAATATAGAAACCATTTCCCCTCCTATGTTATTATACCTCATCAAAATATAAACGATTTAATCCTAAAAGAAGAAGTAATACAATATATTAAAGATAAAAAATTTAAGATATATGCTGTTAAAGATATAGATGAAGTCATAAAAATAGCAACTGATACTGATGCTACAATAGTTCATAAAAAAGTTATAAGTAAATTAAAAGAATTCTATTTAAAAAGTACTCAAAAAAATAATAAAAAAAACAAATCCACAAAAAGGAAAGCTAAAAAATAACTATAAAAAATAAATAGTTAAATACTAACCTAAAATTATCACTTGTATTTTTTAATGTGTAGCAATCAAGCTAATAAATATTTTAATTACACCCATTTAATAGAGCAGCCAATGGAAGGATATTGAGGTTCTAAAATTTCTTTGTTATTTATCCACTTTAATATTGCTTCTTCTAAATCCCTTTTTGTTACTTTATTTATATCTTTCCAGTTATCATCAAATCTTCCATGATAAACTAATTTCTTTTCATTGTTATAAAAATAAATATCAGGAGTACATTGAGCATTAAATTTTTTAGCAACTTCTTGGGTTTCATCTACTAAATAAGGAAAAGGAATATTTAGTTTTTTAATATATTCTTTCATATTTTCAACGCTATCCTCAGGATAATTGGGATTAGAAGCATTAGGATTAACAGCTACAAAATTAACACCCAAGAATTTTATTTTATTATATAATTCAATAGATCTAGGCCAAATAGCTTGAGCATAAGGACAATGATTACAGGTAAATATAACAACTAACCCATTCTCTCCCATTAGATCATTAATATCATAGTCCTTTAAATAAGGGTCTTTTAATTTAAAATAAGGTAGATCACTAAATATAGGTAATTTTACAGATTCTACTGCCATAAATTAACACCCCCCTTCTTTAAAACAAAATTATAACTAATTTTTAATTTTGATTTTTAAACTTAGCATAAAATCTTCTTCTTACCACAAAGTAAAAAACAACTAAAATAAATACAAATGGTAAAGCTAAATAAATAAGATACATTATAATTAAGTGTTCTCTTTTTATAACAACGGGTAAAGGAGGTACATCTGTAGGTCTTAAACTCTTAGCAATAGGTTGATTTAACATATAATCAATAATATTCATAACAAAACTTTTGTTATCATAAGCACTTATCAAAGAATTAGATAAAATATTAGAATCTCCAAGTACTAATAACATACCTTTTTTATCTTTAAAACTTTTTTCAGACATCATACAAACCGTATATTCTTGTATATCTTTAGTTATTTTTAAAACTCCGCTTTTTAATTGTTCAATATCAGCTGAAACTGACTTAGTAGTTAAAACCTCAGATAAAGAAGTACCTTCAATAGTAGAGGTATCTTTTAACTGATTTCGCTGGATAATTAATGGTGCAATCATAGCTAAATTAGTATTATATAAATTAGATAAATAAGGTAAATTAACTGGGAAAACTACAACATAAAGTGGATTATTAGTAAATACACTAATAGCTACTTTATCAGTAACACTAATCCCATAAGAATTAATTAATTTATTTAAATTAGAAAACTTAGAAGGTAGATATTCTCTAAAAGATAAAGCAATTATTAATCTACCACCATTATATAAATAATCATTAATCTTTTTTAACTCGAAATCACTAATATCTATTTTAGGAGATACAATAATAGATAATAAATTTTCATTAACATATAAGTTTTCAGAAGCTAAGTTAATTACTTTAACATTAAAACCTTCCTCAGTTAAACTCTGTTTTAAAACATTTAACCCCTCAGGATTTGTATTATCTAAGCTATATTCTCCATGACCAGTAATGAACGCAATACTACCTTTCTTCTGATTAACTAGATTAAAAACTATGTTATAAAATTTATCCTGATCTATAACAGAATTTTCATATTTTTTTCTTTCTTTATACATAAATAGCACCTGATTATTAGAAGAAAATCCATATAAATTAACTTTAGCAAAATCAATCCTAGGATCTATATATTCATATTTTATTTTCTTTGAATACCTACTGAGCTTAGTAAAGAAATCTATTATATCATTATATTCTTTACTTCCTTTATCATATAGAATCTTAATATATACTGGTGAATCTAAGGAATTAAGAAAACTAATTAACTCAGTAGATATAGAATATTTTTTTTCTTTAGTTAAATCAAAAACAATAGGGTTTTTATCCAATAAAAAAATAGAAATAAATCCAATTAGTAAAATAGAAATTATTTCTATGATTCTACTATATTTATACATATAAAATCACCTGCTTGTTTTTATTTTAGTTTTTATTTTAATTTTCTAATTTTTAATTGATAGATAAAGCTTCTGTAATTTCTTGTGTTTCTTCTTCTATTATGACATCTTTATAATCTTCAAAATTAGTACCTACTGGTATTAATTTTCCTATTATTATATTTTCTTTTAATCCTATTAAATGATCTTTTTTACCAGCAATTGCGGCATAAGAAAGTACTCTTGTAGTTTCTTGGAATGATGCAGCAGATAACCAAGATTCTGATTCTAATGCAGCTTTACTTATTCCCAATATTTCAGGTATATATTTTACTAATTTTTTTCCATCTTTTGCTAACTCTGAATTTATATAATTAACTATATTTCTATCTACTAATTGACCATACATTAAAGAACTATCTCCTGGATCTTCTACATAAACAAACCTAAACATTTGTCTTACTATTACTTCCATATGCTTATCCACAATAAATACTCCTTGACTTAAGTAAACTTTTTGCATTTCATCTATTATATACTTTTGGATCTTTTCTATAGCTTTATCTATTAACTTTTGCTTTAATTCTTCCTCTAAGTTCATATTTACTATATTTTCTAGTAATATTTTAAATGGCAAAGTACCATGAGTTAATGTACTACCTATTTCTAATTTTTGACCAACTTTTACTATTATTTTCCTATTAGATGGTATAGTATATGTATATACTTTATTTGTTAATAAACCTTTTATTTTTAGTATTTTTTCGTTTGTTAAAGGATTTATTGAAATTTCTTGTATAATTGAATCTTCTAAAACATAATAATCACAAGCATTTTTAGGTTTTCTCCTTACTTCGAGTAATTCTTGAACTCTTGGAATACCTTGGATAATATCAGCTTCTAGAGCTACCCCTCCTGTATGGAATGTTCTTAAAGTTAATTGAGTACCTGGTTCCCCTATACTTTGTGCAGCAATTATACCAACAGCTTCTCCTAAATCTATTAAAACATTTCCTCTAGCCATATCTTCACCATAACATTTTCTACATACTCCCTTAAATACTTTACATTTTAATACACTTCTTATATTTACTTCATAATAATACTTAGCTATAACTTTCGCTTTATCTCTTGTAATTAAATCACCTTTAGATACAATTAATTCACCAGTTTCAGGATTAATATAATCACTTGCAGCTACTCTCCCTCTTATTCTATTTACCAAAGGCAACACTTCTTCTTCATTAAATACTTTTATTACTTTTATCCCTCTATTTAGTAACTCTTTTATTTTAAAATAATCAATTACATCATATTTCTTAATATTTACTTCTGGATAATCAATAGCAACATATTTACCAAGTGAGTTTTGAGTTTCTATTTCTTCTATATATGAATCATCAAAATTAACATTTTTAATAGCTTTTACAGTTATGTAATCTTGAGTTTTACAATCTTCTTCCCTTACAATTACATCTTGAGAAACATCTACTAATTTTCTAGTTAAATATCCTGCATCAGCAGTTCTTAAAGCTGTATCAACTAATCCTTTTCTACTTCCATGACTACCTACAAAATAATCAAAAATACCTAATCCCTCAGTAAAAGATTTTTTAATAGGTAGAGGTATAACTTCTCCTTTAGGATTAACCATTAATCCTCTAATAGCTACTAATTGTTTTGCTTGATCTATATTACCTCTAGCTCCTGAATTAGCTAACATCCATATACTATTTAAAGGATAATTTTTTGAATAGTAATCTTTAAATAATTGTGTAACATTATCAGTAACTTCATACCATAAATCTATTTTCTTTTTATAATATTCTTCATTTGATAATAAGCCTAATTCATAAGCTTTTTCAAGAATAAATTGTTTCTTTTCTGCTTCGTTTATAATCTGATATTTTCCTTCAGGAACTATTAACTCACCTATAGATATAGTTGTAGCAGATTTAGTAGCAAAATAAAATCCTATATCTTTTAATTCATCTAAAACCGGATGAACTCTCGACATTCCATACTTATATATACATTCTTCTACTATCCATTTTAATTCTTTTTTACCTACTGTAAAATTAATAAATGGAAAATCAGGTAAATATTTTCTTATAGCATTACTAAAGATAATTCTTCCTATAGTTGTTTCTATTTTAGATTCTTTGAAATCTTCGATTTTATCGATTCCATTTGCTACTTTATCAAAATTAACTTTAAAATAAACCCATGTACTTAATGGATATTTTAATTCATCATATAATCTGATAGCTTCTTCATAAGAAGAAACATAAATCGAAATTTTTTGAGGTTTATCAAAAGTAAAAGTAAGCCAATATGCTCCTAAAACCATATCTTGAGAAGGTGCATTAGCAGGCTCTCCATTAGCAGGTATTAACATATTATGTATTGATAACATAAGATTCCTATATTCTAATTGTGCTTCAACAGAAAGAGGAATATGAACTGCCATTTGATCTCCATCAAAATCAGCGTTATATGGGCCACAAACTAGTGGATGTACTTGTATTGATTTACCATCAACTAATACTGGATAAAATGCCTGAATACTCAATCTATGTAATGTAGGTGCTCTATTTAAAATCACAGGAAAATTAGATATAACATTTTGAACTACATCCCATATTTCTGGCTTCTTTAATTCAATCATTCTTTTAGCTTTCCTTATATTATCTGTTTTCCCTTTTTCTATCAATTTTTGGAATATAAATGGCTTGAATAATTCCAATGCCATATCTATTGGTAATCCACATTGATACATCTTTAACTTAGGATTAACTACTATAACACTTCTACCAGAAAAATCAACCCGTTTCCCAAGTAAATTATATCTAAATCTTCCTTGCTTACCTTGAATACTATCAGATAAAGATTTTAATACCCTTCTATTGGAAACCACAATAGGCTTTTTAGTACGTGAATTATCTATTAAAGCATCTACAGCTTTTTGTAACATCCTCTTTTCATTATTTATTATTATTAATGGAGATTGTAATTCTATTAATCTCTTTAATCTTAAATTCCTATTTATAATTCTTCTATATAAATCATTTAAATCAGAGGAAGCAAATTTACCACCCTCTAACTGAACAATAGGACGAATTTCAGCTGGCAAAACTGGTAAAACCTCTAATACCATCCATTCAGGTTTTACCTTACTCTTTAAAAACATCTTTATTATACTTATTCTTTTTAAGTATTTCCTTAAATTTTTAGTATCTTTTTCCTTTAATTTTTCCAAAGTTTCTAATTCTTTTTGTAAATCCATTTTTGATAATAATTCCTTTATAGGTAATGCACCTGCTTCTAATCTGAATACTACCATTATATTATCTGCTATTACCCTTGCTACCTTAGATAATTTAATCACAAATCCTTTAAATCTATCATCAAAATATAAATCCAACAATTTATTCTCTAATTCTTTTAAAGAAGATAATAATTCTAATCTAGTTTCTTTATCTTTTTCGGATTTTATAGTCAAATTTTTATAATCTTCAGCAAGTTTCCAATATGTATTATAAGATTGTATATATTCATTTACCCATTTAGATATATCAGTTTTTTCACTAGATTGCTTTAATTCAAAGATAACTTTTCTAAAAACTTCAAAAATTTCAAATATATTATGTAACTCCATTAAATTACTTTTAAATTGAATTAACTCTTTATCTATATTTTGGATATCTCTTGAAATTAAATTATCTTCTTCTATTTCATTAGTATAATCTCTTAGTTTTTGAATTATATTTTCTAGTTCCTTTAATAATTTTTGTATATCTTTTATATTATATTTAACCTTAGAACTAACTAAATAATTATAAATATTAGAATTAAAATCCTCAGAAATAGCCCTAAAATTTGATAACAAATTAATAATATTCTCATTTTCCTTTTTGATTTTCTTATCTAAATTTTTTTCTTTTAATGAAGATAGTTTTAAATTAATATCATAAGTAATAGTCCTTTCTATTTTTTCATCTAAAATATTAAACTTAGTTAATAAATTTTCTAATTTATGCTTAGTTACATTAACTATATTTTGGATTTCATTATCAGGATTTATTAATAAATTTATAATAACTATTTTCTCTTTTTCATACTTTTCAGCTTCAATTAAAATTTCTTTATCATCATTTTTATATATAGACTTTATCTCTAAAGAAGTGAGTAATTTTTGAATTTCAATATATTTTCTATCTATTGCTTCTATTTCTTCAAATATTTTTATAAATCTGTTTAATTTTATTTTTCCTCTCTTTAATTCAGCATACAATCTTTTACTTATATTAGGATAATCTTCATCTATAATTACTTTATATAATTTATCAAATTTTTTAACATCAAATTGAAAAACTAATAATTCTCTTAAGAATTGATCTGCTTTTTTTATTAAACTTATTACTTTATTTAGAAACTCACTTTCTTTTTCATCTTTTATTTCATTTATTATTTTTTTATATTCTTCTTCTAATAAATTAATTAACTCATCTTTTTTATTTATATATTTCTTTTTTAAAATGAAATACAATATATTCCTATTATTTTTATTTAAATCGGTAACAATATAAGATTCAAAATAAACAACATCTTTCAATTGCTTATCTTCTAAATCTAATAAAATAGATAAAATTCCGGGGCTACCTTGTAAGAACCAGAAATGTACTACAGGAGCAGCTAACTCAATATGCCCCATTCTTTCTCTTCTTACCTTAGATTTAGTTACCTCTACTCCACATCTATCACAAATAACACCTTTTGCTTTTATCTTTCTTTTCTTATACTTTCCACAAGCACATTCATAATCTTTCTCAGGACCGAATATTCTCTCACAAAATAAACCATCTCTTTCTGGTTTTAATGTTTTATAGTTCTTAGTTTCTGGTTTTTTAACTTCTCCGTAAGACAATTCTCTAATTCTTTCAGGAGAAGCTAAAGAAATTTTTATTGATTTTATATTATTAAAAGTAAGCACAAATATTCCCCCTTCCTTAATTTAGATTAAACTACCTTCTTCTTCTACTTCAAAATCTTCAAAACTCTTAGGAACAATAGCTTGATTCTTATTAGTAATAATTTCTATATCTAAACCTAAAGCCTGTAATTCTTTCACTAAAACTTTAAAGCTTTCAGGAATTCCTCTAAATACTACAGGTTTACCTCTAACAATAGCTTCAAAAGTTTTATTCCTACCCACTACATCATCAGATTTAATAGTAAGCATTTCTTGTAAAGAATAGGAAGCACCATAAGCCTCTAAAGCCCAAACTTCCATTTCTCCCAATCTCTGACCACCATATTGTGCTCTTCCACCTAACGGTTGCTGCGTAATTAAAGAATAAGGACCACTTGATCTAGCATGTATCTTATCTTCTACCATATGAATTAACTTCATCATATATACATACCCTACTGTTATAGGTCTGTCAAATGGTTCTCCAGTTTTACCATCATATAATATAAATTTTCCATTTATTAAATTCTCTATTATTTTGTCATATAAAATATCAATTTCTTCTCCTGTAAAATCTCTAACAGTAAATAATTTAGCTAAATCTTTGTATTCTAATTTTTCTAGTTTTTCTTTTGATATATCTTTTGATAATCTATTTATTATTTCTTCTTTAGTTATCTTATTTTCATTAATAAGAATATCTAAAAGATGCTTAACAGTATAACCACTATCTCTCATTAAAAATAATAATAAGTCATATTTAGTATATTTATAAAAATTGTCATTAAATTTATTTTTATATTTATAATCAAGTGCTTCTTTAATTAAATTTTTAATTTCACCTAAAGATAAATTAGAAAATGGTAAAACTTTAATCCTAATACCTAAAATTTTACAAACTAATCCTAAATGAGCTTCAAATATTTGACCAACATTCATTCTTGAAGGGACCCCTAAGGGATTAAGTATAACTTGAATAGGAGTACCATCAGCCATGAACGGCATATCTTCAATAGGAACAATAATAGAAATAACTCCCTTATTCCCATGTCTTAAAGCTACTTTATCACCAACTTTTATATTTCTATTTTGAGCAATATGAATTAAAACTCTTTCTAAATAATTCGCATTATTACTTACTATTTTATTATCATCGGCTTTAAAATCAAATACCTTAATAACAGTACCATAAACTCCAGGAGAAGCCTTTAAGGAAGTATCTCGAGCATTTTTAGCACTTCTACCAAATATAGCTTGTAATAACTTTTCTTCAGCAGTTAATTCTAATTCACTTTGAGGAGTAATCTTACCTACCAAAATATCACCAGGCTTTACATAAGCACCAACAGAAATTATCCCATGTTCATCTAAATATTTAATAGCTTCATCAGAAACTGTACCAATTTCTCTAGTAATTTCTTCAGGACCTTGTTTAGTATGAACAGCTACTACTTCTTCCTCAGCTATATGAATACTTCTATAATAATCTTCTCTAATAAGCTCTTCACTAATAATAACTGCATCCTCAAAATTATAACCTTCCCAAGGCATATAAGCTACTAAAACATTTCTACCTAAAGCTAATTCATCTTCATTAATAGAAAAACCAGAGGCAATAATATCACCAGCTTTAACTTCATCATTTAGATTAACTAATGGTTTTTGATTAATAATAGTAGCACTATTTGTATTAACAAATTTTAATAAATCATAACTATCATATATTCCTTTAACTTTATTAACTTCGATAACAATTCTCTTAGAATCTACATAAACAACTTTACCAGAATTTTTAGCTATGATACAATATCCACTCTGCTTAGCTACTTCCTTCTCTAATCCTGTAAAAATAAGCGGTTTTTCAGGATTTAATAAAGGTACCGATTGCCTTTGCATATTAGTTCCCATTAATGCTCTATTAACATCATCATTTTCTATAAAAGGTATTAAAGAAGCAGAAACAGAAAATATCTGAATAGGACTAATTTCTATGTAATCTATTTCACTAAAGTTAATATTTATAAATGTTCCTTTATATCTAACATCAACTTTAGGTTCTAAAATTTTACCAGTTTTATTATCAAATTTAACATCAGCAGGTGCTATTTTGTAATTTTCTTCTTCCAAAGCATCTAAATAATAAATTTTACTAAAATCAATTTGCCCATTATTAACTTTATAATAAGGAGCAACTAAGAATCCAAAAGGATAATTAATAGTAGCATAAGTAGTTAAAGAAGTTATAAGTCCTATATTTTGTCCTTCTGGAGTTTCTACAGGACAAATCCTACTATAATGACTAGTATGAATATCTCTTATATCAAATCCTGCTTGCTCTCTTTGAATACCACCTATACCTAAAGTAGATAATCTTCTTTTATGTGTTAATTCAGATAAAGGATTAGTTTGATCTAAAAATTGAGATAGAGAATTTTGAGCAAAAAATATTTTTAGCATTCCACTAACAGGCCTTGGATTTATTACATCAGATATCTTTATATTTTCTTCATTAACTTGAGTTAAATTATCTTTAGTTAATCTAACAAACTTAACCATCCCAGCCTTTATAGTATTATATAAATGCTCCCCTACAGGCCTTACTCTCCTATTAGATAAACTATTTATATCATCTTCCGGTCTTTTACCTTCTAAAAATTCAAAATGAGACCTAATTATACTAACTATCTCATTATAGATAAATCCTTTTAAATTAATATTATATCCACAATGAGGGCATATTAAATAATTATTTTCATACTCACATTCATTTAATTTGAAATAATTTTGACATGAAATACATTTAACAATAACTTTATCTCTTAGATCATTTTCACAAGAACTACAATTAAAATTAATTTTATTATCACTAACAGAAATATTTTTATATAAATTAATAGTTTGACATTTATTACATTTAACAGAATTAATTAAAACCGAACTATAATGTAATCTTGTATTACATTTAACACATTCTATATTACCGCTTTTATTTATGGTACCACAATTATAGCAGCAAATATCATATCCCATTTTTTGATTAACTTTATACCTACCTGCAATAGATAATTCATATTTATCTTTACTAAAATAAGGGAAAACTTGTTCCTGAACAACCTCAAGAGGTATATTAGAAATATTTTCTCCACTTATCCTTCTATGAAGTAATCTAATAGCTTTTTCTTGTTCATCAGAACCGAAAATCTTATTCCTTCTTATATCCCTATCTATAGTATTAACTATTAATTGAATAATATGATATATAAACCTATATTTATCATAGAAATACTCATTAAAATCATCAAAACTCGAGAACTCTTTTTTCAATTTATCAGGGAGATTTTTATAAATATACTCAACTAAATTTTCATTAATAAACTTTTCAACTTGATTATTTTCTAATAATATTTCTTCAGCTTGTTCTATAAATTTTTTATCAAACTTAATTTTGAAATCCCTAGCTAAATAATTAAATATAAGTTCTTCTAAGATATCATAATTAGAAAACCCTAAAGCCTTTAAAAGAGCAACAATAGTAAATTTGATTTTTTTATCCATTCTAACACGAATAAAATTAGTTGGCTTTATTTTTTCAATTTCTCTTTCATGATAATGTATTTCAATTAAATCAGTTTCTATATCTAAGATATTTCCTTTTGCAGGAATAATAGTAGTTTTATAATTAGTTAATTTCTCAATTTTTTCTTTAAAGTGATAAACTCCTGGAGACCTTATTAATTGATTAACAAAAACCCTTTCAGTACCATTAACAATAAAAGTACCTCTATCTGTCATTTCAGGTAGCTCAAAAAACAAAACTTCATCTTCTATCGTTTTTATAGGTTCTATTTCTTTTTTTAGTGTTCCTGAACACTCAGGGCATTCTAAAATTTTAGTATCTTTTAGTTCATAATAAACTTTCCTACATTTAGTACAAACAAATTTAGATTTACCCACTGTTAATGATAAAGTAATATAAACAGGAACTTGATAAGTTAATTGTTCATATTTACATTTTTGGAGATTTTTTTCATTAACTTCTCCTATTCTATAACCTTTATAATTTATAACATATTTATCAGTTTCAATAGGGAAAAATTCTCTAAATATAGAATCCAAGCCCTCTTTTTTGAACCACTCAAATGAATTTTTAGATACATTAAGTAATTCTGGTAAATCAGGTAATTTATAATTTTTCCATCTTCCTAATGCCAGAATTTTTCCATTTGATTTAGCCTTTTCTAAATCCTGTAATAAATTACTATTACTTAAGTTCATATTTTATTTTTACCTCCTTCTTATAAAAATATCTTTTTTATTCCTCATAAATTAGATTTAAATAAATAAAATAAAATAATACTAGATAAATAAATTCTTTTGTTTTAATTCTGAAAAAAATTTAATTTTGAAAAAAAATGCCTTAAGAAACATAAGTTTTTAATGACTCTAATTATAGAATTCTATCCCAAAAAAAAATATCCTTTTTTATTTTAATTTAATTGAAAATGAAAAAATAGAGATTTAAGTTAGAAACTCTCCACCATCAACATAAATAGTATTACCAGTAATCCAGTAAGTTAATTCAGTAGATAAAGCTAAAATAGCATTAGCAACATCTTCAGGAGTAGTTAATCTTTTAAAAGGATTATATTTTAACGCCTTTTCAATCATATCTTGAGAAGATGGTATTTTTCTTAAGGCAGGTGTATCTGTAACCCCTGCACATATAGCATTAGCGGTAATATAGTAAGGTGCTAATTCTAAAGCTAATTGACGTATATGAGCT
>JAPYWL010000096.1 GCA_028276365.1 Deltaproteobacteria bacterium
ACTTTATATAATCCAACTACTTTTATAAAATCAGATACCGTAGAATTATATTTTAATATAAAAAAATTAGTAGCTAAAAATAATGTATATATAAAAATAAAAAATCAAGAAGAAAAATCTACAAAACAACCCCAAAAAAATAAAGATAATCAAAATACTAAAGATGATCAAAACATTAAAGATAAAGATAAGAATAATATAAAATATTTTGAAATATTTACAGATAGTTTAACTTATAATTGGGAGAATGAAATAGTTTATATCCCCAATAAAGTTAAAATAGTATCAACCAATTTATACTTATATGCAAATACTTTAACATATAATATAAAAAATAATTTAATTATTTTAAAAGGTCAAGTTTATGGCAAAAAGGATGACCAAAAAATATGGACCGATAAACTAACTTACAATACTAAAACAGAAACCTTAATAATGGAAGGTAATGTAAAATCTATTATAAAAGCCCAACAAAAAAAAAATAAGGAATCAAATAATTTAGAAATAAATAATTTTAAACTATTAACCGCTTCAGAATTATATAATAACATAATAAAAGAAAATCAAAAAATAACTTCATACTTCATAAATAAACAACTTTATTCACCTTATATAAATATTAACATAAACTACTATACTACCTTTGATATATACCAAGCAAACGACTTAAATTATTACATATATAACGTAAATAATAAAATTTATAACAATACCAATAATGCTAATGAAAAATATGATAACAGAAAATATTTAGTATATATCTTACCTTCTAATTCAGAAAAAGCCAAAAATTTTAGTAGTATAATTCAAGAATTACAAAAAAAAATTTATTTTAGTAAAGAGATTTATTCTAATAAAGAAATTTATTCTACAAACGAAATTTATTCTAACAAATCTCAAAAGGATTTTAATAATATTTCAAAACTTTATTTTATTTTAAAACATAAAGATGAAAAATATCTATTTTTTGAAAACCTAAATCAATTATATAACAATTTGCTAAATTCTTTTGAAAATACATATAATTTAATATATAATAATAAAATAACTCCAGTTTTAATAAAAGATTTTAGATACACTTATTATAAGTCTTTAATAATTTCAGAAGTATATGATCAAGAGTTAATTAATATGCTAAAAAATGTTTATAAAAAGTATAATAGTGCTTATATAGATTTAGATGATATTGAAAATTATAATTACCTTTTAAAAATAGCAGAAAATTTTAAAGAAGCTCCAAATACCATTGTTTTTAATTTAAATCCCAACTTAATTTCTTATTTACTAATTAATAAAAGTTTCCTTAATTTATTGAATTTAAATTCGGAAAAAATAGTTATAATTAATTCAAATGAAATTTATAATTATCTTAATAACAAGATCTACTTTTATAATTTTTGTAAGTTTATATTCAATTTGAGCTATATTTATAATTTAAAATTAGTAGTAGATAATGATATTTATTATAAAAATCTTTCAAAAGAACTTAAACCTTATTTTCAAATATACTATAACAAGTAATAGAGAAAAATAAGTAATAGAGCTGATCTAAAAAATTTAGCTTACTTAGAGGGAAATTGAAAGTAATAGATTGTAGGGTAAGGAATAGTTATATTATGTTTTTTGTATTCTTTATGAATTTCTTTAATTAATTCATGTATCAATAAATCCTTAGTGTTATATTGATTAACTTTAAGAATTAAGTTAAAATCAATAGAATATTCCCCAAAAGAAAAATACCTAATAAATGGTTCAAAATCATCTACCTTTAGATTTAATTTATTTATTACTTTTTTAGCTGTTTCAATAGTAACTTTCTCAACCATTTCTAAATCACTATCATAAGAAACACTTATTTTTAATAGAAAAGTAAAATCAGGAGAAGGAGAATAATAATTCCTAACTATTTTAGTAGTTATAACAGAGTTTGGAACAATAAGAATGTTATTAGATAATTCTTTTATAATAGTTGAATGCCATTTAATATCTTCTACATAACCGGATAACCCATTTTCTAATTGAATATAATCTCCTATTTTTATTTGCTTATTAGAGATTATTTGAATCCCTGCAAACAAGTTAGATAAAGTAGATTGTAAAGCTAAACCTAATACTAAACCAGCTATCCCTAAACTTGTTAATACTGGAATAACTGTTATACCTAAATAATCTAATACTAATAATAATAAAATTATCCAAAATACTATTCTAACTAAATTAATAATCAAAGAAGTAGAAATAGTTTTATCAATATTAGAAGCGTAATATTGTAATATTCTTCCCAAAAACTTGGATACTACAAAACCTAAAATTAAAATTAAAACAATTACTAATAATTTAAAAAACTTAGGATAAATAAAAATAAAAGAAAAAATATATAATAAATACAAATTAAAAACAATAAAAAATATCCATCCATCTAGGGAATCTATCAATTTATTTATAAAAACTATATCATAAAATTTTGTTTTCTTTATTTTTTTATGTAAAATAACTAAAGCAGCATAAGTTAATAAAAATAAACCAAATGACAAAATTAAAATAATTACCTTTGAATTTAACAGATAAATTTTAATCTGATTTAGCATATATTTTATTTATTCTAAATAAATTCTTAAAATCATTTTTAATAAACAAATTATTAATTAAAAATTTAGTGACATTTTAATATTTTTTAATTTAATTATTTTTTAAAGGTTTTATGGATATTTTTTAGAATATTATAAATAAAGGAAGGTTAAAAGTATGAGTAATAAAATTATAATAGGTATTCCAAAAGAGAAATATCCAAATGAAACAAGAGTTTCTTTAGTACCAAAAGATGTTAAAGCTTTATCTTCTGATTTTGAGGTATATGTTGAAAAAGATGCGGGTATAAATTGTGGATATTCTAATGAAGATTACATAAACAGTGGAGCTAAAGTAGTAGATAATGTTTATCAATACTGTAATTTTATATTTAAAGTAAGAAAACCATTAAATGAAGAATTAAATTTAATAAAACCAAATTCTTATATAGTAAGTTTTTTAGAACCTTTTAACAGTTTTGATTTAATAAGTTATTTTTTAGAGAACAATATAACTTCATTTAGTATAGAACTTATACCAAGAATAAGTAGGGCTCAAAATATGGATGCTTTAAGCTCTATGAGCACAATAGCAGGATATAAAGCTGTCTTATTAGCAGCAAATTATTCTATCAAAATGTTTCCGTTATTAATGACAGCAGCAGGTACTATAACCCCAGCTAAAGTTTTAGTAATAGGAGCAGGGGTTGCTGGATTACAAGCTATTGCTATATCTAAAAAACTTGGAGCAATTGTAGATGCTTTTGATCCAAGACCCGCTACTAAAGATCAAATAAAAAGCGTTGGGGGAAATTATATAGAATTTTCTCTTGAAAACTTTGAAGATAAATCAGGATACGCTAAAGAAGTAGATGAAG
>JAPYWL010000001.1 GCA_028276365.1 Deltaproteobacteria bacterium
TACAATAATAAGTAATACTACTAATATTACAATTACCAAAGATAATAGTAATCCATCTACCAATGAAACTGCAACTGCTTTTCAATACCTTTTTGATCAACATAAATGGGATTTTGATAAAATGTGGAAAGATAGAGGAAAGTTTGATATTAAGGATAATTATAAAGCTTCTATAAATTCATTACTAAGTTCTGTAATTTTAAATAATAATAATAATAGTTATGAGGGATATCAAGGAGATTCTTTACCTCCTAACTATAGGTGGAGCGGAGCCCCTTCAGATACTTATACTTATCACGTTTTAAGGATTCCTGTTACTGTTGGTAGTACTACTTACACTATACAATTAACAGGAACCAAAAATAATAATGGCAAAACTGATCTTGAATTAAAGGTATTTGACATGTATAATAATTCAATATATACTTCTAATTTATCTGATGTGGATCGTGGCAAAGCTATGGGATTATTTGATACTTTAGATGGAACTTGGGATGGTGATAAATTAACAATAGGAAAGTTAGCGTGGGTTATGAGTGCTTTTACTAAAGGAGACAATAAAATTATTGAAGATGTTAGTCTAGGAATACAGTCAAGAAGTGCAGTAGATGAAACAAAATTAAAAGATAAATCAAAAGATTTTGCTAAAGATCGATTAGAAGGATTATATCAATCTTATTTGAATTACTTAAATCAAAATAATGGAAATAATAACTTACCTATTACAAGTAAGCCTCAGCCTAATCAAAATTATTTCCCATTTTTGCATAAGAGTTTCGTAGGAAATAATTTTGCTAATATTAAAGGAGCAGTAAATGATGTAGCCGCAAATGGTAGTAATTCAGTATTAATTGTTAATGGTTATAGTGAAAGGGATGTGAAATTACAGGGTATGGTTTTTGTAGGGAATCAATTAAAAGCCCGAACAGGAGCAAATAATAACTTAGTATTTCAAGGAAACCTAATTGTAGGAAATACTAATATAAATAATAGTGGTAATGTTAATATTATGGGAGTTAAAAATACTACATTCTACTTTGATTTAAATAGTATAGATTTAAATCTATTAAATGGTGCTTTTATAAGGTTAGTACCTATTTTATATAAACAAGAAAGCGTAATATCTAAATAAGATTTTAGGAAGTAAATAAAGGGAAGTAAAGGGGAGACATTTTTTACTGTCTTCCCTTTTTTTTATATTTATTATTATAAAAATTAAAAGGTAGAATCATTTTGATATCAAATAACTAAATAAAAAAGTAAATAAAGATATTATGAAAATAGGTTTAATAGGAGCAGGTGTAAGTGGTTTATCCTTAGCTTTCTTAATAAAAAAATACTTACCCAATGCTTCAATTTATGTAATAGATAAAAACATAAGTGGAAAAATTAAAACTAAAATCCTTGAATTTAATAATACAAAATACTTTATAGAACTTGGACCGGATTCATTAGTATATAACGAAAAATTTAATAAAATAAATACCGAGTTTAATTTAGATAAACTAAATATCATCTTCTTTAGTAATAACCCTAACTATGTTTTTTTTAACAATAAAATATATAAAATCCCAACTAATATACCAGATTTTTTACTTTCTAATCTAATTTCTCTTAAATCTAAATTCCAATTTGTTTTAGATTTATTTAAAGAAATAAAATATAGTCAAGATGATACTTTATTAACTTTTTGTCAAAAAAACTTTAATAATGAATTTAACGAGAAAATATTATATCCTTTGTTTTCTAATGTGTTTTCTACTGATATTGATAAACTCAGTATTATCCCTTTAATCCCTTATTTAAAAAATATTAAAACAAATATCTTAAAAAATAAATCAACAAAATTCTTTAACTTTAAAAATGGTTTATATTCATTAACTGAATATCTTTATAATTTCTTAAAAGATAATAAAGTAAAATTCATTAATGAAAATTTAATAAATTTTGAACTAAAAGATAATGGTTATCTTTTAAAAACGGAAAATAACTATTTAGAAGTTTCAAAATTATTTTTTACTATCCCCGCTTTTGATTTAAATCAAATAATAAATAATTCTTTGAGTGATTTATCTAATTTAAATAAAAATCCAGTATTATTTGATTTATTGAAAAATTTAACGTATTTATTAAAAAGCATATCTTACCATAGCTCTTATATTTATATCTTGGTTTTAAATAAATTTTTAAATAAAAAGATAAATGGAATACTCTTTAAAGAACATAACATATTTAAAGCCATCTCATTTTTTAGTAAAAAATGGAATAATTCTATTAACGATAATATTAAAGATGATAAAAATTATAGTAAAAAAAACAAAATAGAATTTTTAAGGATTTTTTTTAAAAATAAATTTGATAAGGATTTAAATTATCTTATAAAAGAACTAAATAAAATAAATTTGCTTGAAAATATAAAGCTAAATGATATTTTATATAGTGAATATGTGGAATGGGAAGATTCTATCTTAACTAATGATATTAATCTATTTAAGAACTTAAAAGAAATAAAAATAATTGCTAATAAATTAAGGGAATATGATATTTATATTTTAGCTAATTTTATAGGTGGTAGCTCTATCATTGATAGATTACATAACTCTATTGAGTTTATCAATGAATTTATTAATGATTATAAAAAAGAGAAATTAAAAATTAAATAATAGATATCGAAGGGGTGAATTGGTTATGCTTATAAAAAGGAGTAGTGGGATTTTATTCCCGATCTTTTCATTTCCTTCTTGTGATAACTTTGATATTTTTATAGGGGATTTCACTATTATATATAAAACTAATTTTATTGAGTTAATAAAAAAATTAGGGTTTTCTAAGATACAAATATTACCGATTAACCCTATAGATAGGTTATCATTTTCCCCCTATAGTAGTTATTCAGCTTTTGCAGGAAACCCATATTTCATTAGCATATATAAACTAATTCAAGATAATTTAATCACTTATGAACAGGTAAATAATATTTTTAATGAAATACTTGATAAATACTCAGTTGATCTAAATAATTTAATTTTAGATAAAGTTAATTATAAATTAGCTTTTGAATTTAAGGATAAGGTATTAAGATTAGCTTTTAATAATATTAAAAACTCAACTGCTAAAATTAAAATAGAAGCAGAATTGGAGATTTTTAAAAACAATAATAAATATTGGATATATGATTATTCAATTTATAGATATTTAAAGAAAGTGAATAATGAAAAACAGTGGAATCAATGGGATATTAAATTTAAAGAAAATATAAATATCAATGAATTAGACAATGAAGAAATAGAGTTTTATATTTTTGAGCAATATTTATTTTATAAGCAGTACTTTGAATTTAAGGAAGTACTTAATGAGGAAGGGATAGAAGTAATAGGGGATATACCTATTTATGTGTCTTATGATAGTGTAGATGTTTGGGCTAATAGAGAATTATTTAAATTAGATAATGAAGGTAATATGGTAGTAGTTGCTGGAGTACCACCTGATTATTTTTCTCAAACCGGACAGCTATGGGGAAACCCTATATATAACTGGGATATACTCTCTAAAACAGGTTTTAAATGGTGGATTAAAAGATTATTACACTCTTTTAAAATATATGATTTAGTTAGGATAGATCATTTTAGGGGATTAGTAGCTTTTTGGGAGGTACCTGCTAATGAAAATACTGCTATTAACGGTAAATGGGTTAATGCTAAACCATATGAACTATTTAATACTTTATTAAACTATAAATCTGTTTTACCTATAATAGCAGAGGATTTAGGGGTTATAACAGAAGATGTAGAACTGTTTAGAGAAAAATACCAAATACCTACAATGAGAGTTTTACAATTTGCATGGGATAATATAGAAACTAATCCTCATATACCCCATAACTATCCTTCTAATAGTGTAGTCTATACTGCTACTCACGATAATAATACCACTAAAGGATGGTACTTAACAGAAGCTACAGATTATCAAAAACAACTGATTAATAAATATTTTTCAAAAGAAATAAATGAAAATAATGTTTCTATTGAGTTTATTAGATTACTTTTAGCTTCTAATTCTAATTTAGTAATTATTCCTGTTTTTGATTTATTAAATTTAGATCAAAATTATAGAATAAATACCCCTGGAACTACTTATAATAATTGGTTATATAGAGATAATTTGCTTTTTAATATGGATAATGGATATAAAAATTATATTTGTGAATTGAATAGAATTTATAGGTAATTATAAATAAGAGGTTTATTTTTAATTTGGAGAATGTTTAATAATATAAAAGGAGAAGTGGATATTTTTGTAGAAAATTTAAAGTAAAGAATATAGAATAAAATTAAGATTCAAGGGGTGAAAGTTTAAATGTTTGGAACAGGGTTCTTTACTATAGGAGTTATAATATTAGTTATTATACTTATTGTTATTATTAATGCTCTTTTAAATATGTATAGGAAAGTTCCTCCAAATAGGGCATTAATAGTAACGGGTTTTAGAGGAAAGAGAGTAGTAGCTGGTGGAGGAACAATAGTTTTCCCATTATTAGAACAAGCTTCAGAATTATCTTTAGAAGCTAGAATAATTGATATAAAAAGTCCTGAGATTTTAACAAGGGATAAAGTACCTTTAGCAGTTGAAGCAGTTGCTACTGTTAAAATAGGTAGTCTTCAAGACGATATTATAAAAGCTTCTGAAAGATTCTTAGGTAAAACTGATCAAGAAATAGATAAAAATATAAAAGAAATATTAGAAGGCCATACCAGAGAAGTTATAGCTAGAACTTCTTTACAACAATTATTACATGATAGGGAATCAGTAGTAGCAGAAGTAAATAAAAGTGCAGTAAGTGATTTCCAAAAATTGGGATTAATAATAGATGCTTACACTATTAAGGATATAGTAGATACTCGAGTATCTATAAAGTTAGCATTATCAAGCTTAATAATAGATGTAACTACTCCAAAAATCCTTACATCTGATAAGATCCCAGTAAGTGTTAGTGCTACTGCTGCTGTTAAGTTTAATTTAGATGATTTAGAAAAAGCAGGTGGTAGATTCTTAAATAGGAAATCTGATGAGGTTATTGCTAGTATTAGAGAAATATTAGAAGGGAAAACAAGGGAAGTTATTGCAGCTGTTACTTTAGAAAAATTATTACATGAAAGAGAAGAGATTGTTAAAAAAGTAGAAGAGGCAATAAAAGATGATTTTGCTAAAATGGGGTTAATCTTGGATACGTTTGCTATCAAGGACATAGGTGATCCTGAAAAAGCTATAGAATTCAGAGTAGCACCTCAAATAAAAGAACAAGAAACCCAAGCTCGTATGAAACAAGCAGAACTCGAAAAAACTGCTAAAAACTATGAATTAGAACAGGCATTAGAGATAGCAAAGCGACAAGCTGAGACTGAAAAAGAAAAGAGAGTGTTTACGGCTCAACAGGATGCAGAAGCTAAGGCTCAGGAAGCAAAACAATTAGCAGAAGCAAGGAAAGCAGCTGCAGAAGCTGATGCACAAGCTGCTGAAAAAGAAGCTGAAGCTAACCAACGAAAACAAGTAGCTCAAATAGAAGCTGATATCAAGGTTAGTGAGGAACGTAGGAAAGCAGAAGCTAAACGTGCTGAAGCTGATATGGCTTACCATATTACTGAAAAAGAAAAGCAAATAGAACTCCAAAACTTAGAAACTATGAGAAAAGAAAAGGAATTAGAAGCAACTGTAAAGAAACCAGCTGAAGCTGAAAGATTTAAAATCGAGCAATTGGCTGAAGCAGAAAAACTAAGACAAATAGCATTAGCACAAGCAGAAGCCGAGAAAATTAAATTAGCGGGTCAAGCTGAAGCAGAAGCTATAAAAGCTAAAGGATTAGCTGAAGCTGAGATAACAGAAGCCCAAGGTATGGCTATAGCTAAGGCTATGATGAAGAAAGCAGAAGCTTGGAGACTATATAATAACGCTGCTATTGCTGAAATAATGATAGAAAGATTACCAGAAATAGCAGAAAAAGTATCTGCTCCGTTAAATAGAGTAGATAAAGTTATTATGATAGGAGGCTCTAATGGTGCCGGGTTTTCTAATTTAACTAAAGATATAGCAGGTACTGTTGCCACTGTACCAGAGGTACTTAAAAATTTAACAGGATTTGATATACTTGAAGCTATTAAATCTATTCAACAAAGTCAAGCTACTACTTCTACAGCTACTCAAACTACTACCACTGCTCAATCACAACAATTACAGCAACCCCAAAGACCAAATATTCCGCCATCTAATCCTAATATAAAATAATAATATAAAATAATTAAGATAAATAAATGAGATTAAGCAATGATATCAATAGGAGTGATTTAGAATGAATATAAGGAATGTACTTGCTTTAGTAAGGAAGGATTTATTGGAAAATAGTAGTAATTTATTTGCACCGATTGCAATGACTATAGCTCTATTTTTTTTAATGTTAGTATTTGTTGGAGCAGTTATGAGTTTTTTTAATATTATACCTGTTGTATTACAATTTCCTTCATGGGCTTCTAAATTTAATGTTAATGACCAAATAATTAATCCGTATATAGGGTTTGTAGCTTTTTTGAGTATAATAATATTACCTATAATAGGTGCTAAGGCTTTTTCTCAAGAAAAAAAATTAAAAACTATGGAATTATTATTAACTTATCCATTTAATGAGGTGGAATTGGTTTTAGCAAAAGTAATTAGTACTTTCTTAATTTATTTTATCTTTTTATCTTTTGCATTGTTGTATTTAGTTATATTTATATTCTTTTATTCTTTTTTGAATAAAGGGTTTATAGATTTTGGGAATACATGGAGTGGATTCTTAGGCTTAATTTTATTAGTTTTAGCTATTATATCTTTAAGTGTTTATATATCTACATTATTTAATGATGTAGTACCTGCGTGGATAGTTTCTTTAGTTATTGTCTTGTTTTTATGGATTATGGGATATATGGCAGATTTAATGCCTATTAAAGTTAAAAATATTTTGACTACTATTTCTTTATCTTCTAATTTTGATAATTTCTCTAAAGGGGTAATCGATTTAAAGAATGTAGTATTTTTCTTAGTATTTAGTTTATTATTTATTTATTTAGCTATTACAAATTTAATCGATAGAAAATGAATAGATATCAATAGTAATGAAAAATTTAATTAAGTAATGAAAAATTTAATTATATCTTTATTAACAAATCCGTTTTTTAAAAATATAGCACTAAATAAGAATATAAAAAAAATAGTTTTTAAATACATAGCTGCTGAGGATTTAAAAGATACTATAAATATAGTTAAAGAATTAATTAGTCAAAATTTTTTTATTACAGTTTCTTTTTTAGGAGAGAATTTTAATGATAAGGAAAAAATTGAACAATACTTAACTGAAATTTTTAATCTTATAAATGTTATCAATGAAAATGAATTATCAAAAAATGTAAGTGTATCTTTAAAATTATCTTCGTTAGGGTTATTATTTGATTTTGATTATACTTTAAATAATTTATCAAAAATCTTAGAGTTAGCTAATAATGTAAGGATACATATAGATATGGAAGATAGTAAGCTAATTGATGACACTTTTAAGATATTTGATATTTTAAGATATGAAAAAGGGTATTCAAATTTAGATATCACATTACAAGCTTATTTATACAGAACTGATAGGGATCTAAATGAGAAAATATTAGCTAAACAAGATAGGAATAATTTAATAATAAGATTATGTAAAGGTGCTTATAAAGAGAGTTATGATAAGATTTTTCCTAATAAAAAAAGTATAGACGAAAATTATATAAAGTTAGCAATGAAATTAATAGATAACATAGATAAGGTTTATCCTGCTTTTGCTACACACGATATTAATATAATTAAAAAAATTCAAAATTATGCACATCTAAAAGGACTAAATTACGATAAATTTGAATTTCAGATGCTTTATGGAGTACTACCTAAATTACAAAATAAAATAATAGCTGAGAAATATAAGCTAAGGTTGTATTTGCCTTACGGAATTAATTGGTATGATTATATTGTAAGAAGAATAGCAGAAAAACCATCTAATATTTTCTATATTATCTCCTCTTTATTTAATAAAGACTAAATTTAATAAAAGCTATAATGATTAGTAGTACTAATAAATTATATAAATTTGATAATATTTCGATATATCAATTTATTCTTGGACCATTAGAAACTAATAATTACCTTATAGTTAATAATAAAAGACAAGCTATTTTAATAGATTGTACCTCTAGTAAAGAAATTATTGAATTTATAAAGAATAATGATTTGGAATTAGTTTATATTTTATTAACTCATTGTCATGTAGATCATATATGTGGTGTTAATTCAGTTTATAATAATTTTAAATGTAGAGTTATGTTAAATGAAAGGGAATTTTATCACTTAAATGAGTCTAAGTTGATTTATAGGGTATATGGTTTTGAAGAAGAACCTAATATTTATGAGTATGAGCTATTAAAGGAAGGAGATATTGTGAAAATAGAAGATTTTGAATTAAAAGTTTTATTTACTCCTGGGCATACCTTAGGATCTTTATCTTTTTATAATCAAAAGAATAATATTTTATTTAGTGGAGATGTATTATTTTATGAATCTATAGGTAGAACAGATCTTCCAGGTGGAGATTTTAATTTATTAATAAAAACAATAAAAGAAAAAATATTTAAGTTACCTGATAATACATTAATTTTTCCGGGACATTATATATCAACTACTATTTTCCATGAAAAATCTAATAATCCATTTTTAAAATGATAGAAAGTAGTAAAATATAAAGAAATATGAATTTTGATATAATAATAGTAGGTAATACAGCGGGAGCTTTATTTAGTAAATATTTTATATCAAAAAGATATAAGGTAAAAATAGCTAATATTATACCACCTATTAGTATATTAAAAAACACGTATTTATTGATGTTTTCTGCTACTTTTAGATTACTTAAAGTTCAATTTAGATCAATTTTATCTAATCCCATCTTTAAATATTATAAATCTTTTTCTTTTAAATTTGCTAATAAAATTTTTAATATAGATGTAGATAAGAGTGTTTTTTTTGTAACAGAGTTAGAACTTTTAAAACAGTATATTAATTCTATTATTTCTGATAATATTTATCAAAAATCTTTTAGTAACTCCATTAAGGATATTTACTATGATAATTCAAAGTGGTATGTTAAATTAGATAATAATAAAGTAATTATTGGGCAATATTTATTAATATGTGAGGATTTTTGGGGATTAACTTGGAATATTTTGAATATTTCACTAAAACATAATGGTGGCTGGATTATTAAAGTACCTAATTTTGAAAAAAATAATGATTCTAAGCAACAAAAGATTATTTTTTCATTTGGAGATACTAAAAAGAGCGTAATCTGGGGAAATGCTTCTTTTGTCTTTGCTAATTATATTGATAGAGAATACTCTATTGATAATACTATTAATAAATTTTTATTAAATAATTTCGAGATTTTTAGGAATTATAAAATTGTTTCTTGGGATAAGTATGTTTTACCTTTTGCTTATAAATCTGATGAAATAAAAGAAAATTATTTAAAACTTGATTCTAAGTTATTGAATTCAAAATTATTTATAATTTCTGAATATTTAGGCTTGACTTCTACTTTATATCCTGACTTAACTTATTTAACAGCTTTATTAGCTAATGATATTATTAATTCGTTAGATCGTAATGATTATAATTTCAATTATTCTATTGAGCATATTTTAAAAACTATAGAAGCTAATTATGTTTTCTACAAGATAATGAATTTTATATATAGATATCCTTTAGTTTTTATAAATAATTTTGAAACTAATTTTAAAGATTATTTTATTAATTTTTTACTGGGAGATCTTAGTTTATTTGAATTTGATAAAATTTTAGCTAATAATTTTGGTAATTATTATGAACCAATACAAATAACACTTAGTGATAAAGCTTTACAAGATAATTAAATATTTATTATAATATTTTTTTTAAGAAATTATCTTATAAAGGAAATATTTTCAATGAAGCAAATTATAATTCATTTTAGTGATTGCTTTTATCCAAGAATAAATGGGGTTACCTCTGCTATCTCTTCTATTGTTTACTCACTAAAAGATGATTTTATTAATGTCTTAATAGCTCCTAATTATGAACAAAAAAATAATGATAAAATAGAAATAGAAAATTATAAAGATTACTTAACAGTTGTTAGAGTACCATCTTATGTATTTTTATTTAATAAAGAAGATAGATTTATGAGTTTTTCTAATAATGTTGTTAAACAAATTTTTTACTTTATTTATAATAATTTCACTTCTTATAATTGGATTATTTTTAATCACAATATATTTAACTCTTTTTTTATTGCTTTAAAATTTTATAAATATTTTATTAATTACAATGTTAAAATGAACAAAAACAATAATATAAAAAAAATATTTTATTTTCATACATTTTGGGAATATTATATTCATTATGTACCTTTACCCTCTTATATTTCTAAATTTATTTTGAAATTACTTAATAGAAAAGTTATAGAAAATTCTGATGTAATATTAGTAGCTAATGAATATGTTAAAAATTATATTCTACAAAATTATTTTAAGAATTTTAATAATGATATAATTAATAGAATAAAGGTTTTACCTTTACCTTTAAATGTGATTTTTTGGGAAGATAAGGAACTTGAAATTGATCAAACTTTAAAGAATAAGAAATATATAATGTATGCTGGTAGATTAGCTAAAGAAAAAAATTTATTTTTTTTAATAGATATTTTTAAAGAGATTAGTTTAATGGATAATAGTTTTGAATTTTATATATGTGGAGATGGACCTGATAAAAATAAATTAGTTAATTATGTTATTAAAAATAATCTACAACATAAAGTAATATTTACAGGTTATTTAGATCAAGAGTTAATTAGAAGGTATTATAAATTTAGTCAAGCAGTTTTATTTGTATCAAAAACAGAAACTTTAGGATTAGTTTTACTTGAAGCTATGGCCCAAAAAACTCTTGTCATAGCTCTAAACGTTAAACCCTTTAATAATATAATTACAAATAATTATAACGGTTTACTTATTGATACTGAAGATCCTAAATTATTTGCTATTAAAATAATAGAAGCTCTTAATAATAAAGAACTAATTAATAAAGTAAAGGAAAATGGATTTAATTTCTCATTAAATTATCATCCTAAAACTTTTAATCAAAATTTTATTAAAATAATTAATTATGAATAATTTTAATTATGAGTAATTTACAATTTTTAATAGAAAATGATTATAATCGAAGGATAGATAAATTTTTATCTGAAAAACTTAACCTAAGTAGAAGCTACATAAAATATTTAATTGAAAATAATTTAGTTAAAGTTAATAATAAAATAATTAAGAGTAGTTATATCTTAAAAAAGGGAGATGAAATTATTATTAACTTAAAAAATAAAAATACAATATATACTAATGATAAAACTTTTGGTAATGATTTAATATATAATAAAGATCAAAATTTTATTAAGCTTATTATGGAAAATACTAAAATTTTATATGAAGATGAAGAGGTTATTATAATTGAAAAATTACCTATAGTAGTTAATAAGGTTAGTAAAGATAGTTTTTCAGTTATTGATTATCTTTTGTTAAAAAGAATAGATCCGTTTATAGTACATAGGTTAGATAGACAGACTACGGGATGCTTAATCGTTGCTAAAAATTATGAAACTGCTTTAAAATTATCTGAACTCTTTAAAAATAGAAAAGTTATAAAGAAATATTATGCAATCGTTGAAGGTGATTTCCCTTATAATTCTATAAACATAGAAGGAGATATATTTAGCACTAAGAATCCTTTAAAAAAAGAGATTGTATCTTATGGAAAAAATGCTATCACTATTGTTAATAAGATAAAAACTATTCCTTCTAATAATTTCCTTAATTTACTTAAAGATAAATATGAATTTGAAATTATAAATCCCTATAATAATATAAAATATTTTTCTTTAGTTAATATAAATATCCTAACTGGTAGGACTCATCAAATCAGAGTACATCTTAGTTATCTTAAATACCCTATTGTAGGAGATTATAAATACAATAGTAATTTTAAATTTTATCTTAAGCTTTATATTGATGATGTTTTATATAAATTAGAAACTTTTTTTTTACATTCTTATTACTTAGAGCTAGATAAATACAAAGTTATATCTAAACCTGTTTGGCTAGATTTTATAATTTTTTAAAAATTTTAAAGCTAAAAGGAAAAAGCTAATAAAAGGTAGTAAATATAATATAGCACTATAAATATTAGGGTAATTATAATAAGAATATGTTGATATTTTTGGTAGGTTTTATTGTATTTTTAGTAGTCTATTTTTTAATAGGGTATTATATAAGGTTTTATGGTTTTAAAGTAGGTCAAGAGATTAGAGAAGATGCTCCTAAACATCATATCCTAAAAAAAGGCACTCCTACTGCTGCAGGTGTTATTTTTATTACTATCCCCTCTATTTTTTCTTTTTTCGTTTTACTTAAATATGCTAATTTATATTTATCGCTGCTTTTTATTATTTTAGTATTAGGTTCTATGTTAATTGGATTTATTGATGATTATTTTAAAATAATTAATAAAAGAAATCTAGGACTAAAAGCAAGACATAAAATATTTTTACAAATCATAATAACTACTTTATCTTTTTTACTATTATATTTTTCTAATAGTTTTTTTGTGAATAATTTCAATATCAACTTTACTCAAATTAAGGTGGTAAATAGTGTATATGATTTAGGATATATTGGATATTATTTATTTTTATTTTTTTTAATTTCGGGTGTTAGTAATGCTACTAATTTAACTGATGGATTAGATGGATTAGCTGCTACTTTAAGTATTATTACTTTGATAGGATTTATAATAATTTGTTTAATGTTTTCTAAACTTGTTTTTGTAAGTATAGTTTTATTTTTTATATTTTCTTTGATTGCGTTTTTGATTTATAATTTTCCTAAAGCTAAGGTTATGATGGGAGATAGTGGGTCTTTAAGTTTAGGAGCTCTATTTACGTTCTTGGCTATTATACTTAAAATTGAGCCTGTTTTGTTGTTTTTGGGATTTATGTTTTTTATAGTTACTTTATCTGTTATTCTTCAAGTTATTTATTTTAAAATTACTAAAGGAAAAAGATTATTTTATATAACTCCTTTACATCATCATTACGAAATGTTAGGATATACAGAAAAAGAAATATTACTTAGATTCTCTTTACTACATAGTTTAGTAGTTTTTATTGGTATTAGTATTTTAAAATTTTATTAAAACTAGTTCCTTCATTTTGCTTAATCTTGCTAATTTTTTTTAAGATATATTAGAAAATTTTTAAAGATTCAGTAAAAAAGTAGATTATATTTTAAAAATTTTCTTTACTTCTTTTATAGCTTCTATGAGTTTATCTATTTCATCAAAGGTATTATAGAAAGCTAAGCTTACTCTACATGTAGAATCTACATTTAGTTTTTTATTTATTAATTGAGTACAATGATGACCTACTCTTATAACTATATCAAAATTATCTAATATAGTTGCTACATCATGCGAATGTACATTTTTAACATTAAATGGTACTATAGCAAATCTATTATCATTAGGTTTATTTTTATTGTATCCATATAGTTCTATAAATTCTAATTTTTTTAATTCATTAACTAAATATTGAGTTAATTCTAATTCATATTCTTGATAATTATAGTATTCTATGTTTTGTAGATATTGTATTACATGAGAAAAAGAGTATACTTGTGATATAGCGGGTGTACCTGGTTCAAAGAAATAAGGAAAACTTAATAATCCTATGTCTATTAAATCATCATCAATATTAACTTTAGAAACAATTCCTCCACCAGATAATGCTGGAATTTTCTTATTTATATTTTTTAAATGCTTTTGATTTATATATACTATACCTAATCCAGTTGGTCCATATAGTTTATGAGCGCTAAATACCATAAAATCAATATCTAATTCTTTAACATTTATTTTATTATGTACTATTCCCTGAGTAGCATCTACTACTAAAATTATATGTTTCTCTTTTGCTAATTTTGAAATATTTTTTATATCATTAACCACCCCTAACACATTGGACATATAAGTAATTGATATAGCTTTAGTTTTAGGAGTAATTAATTTTTCAAGATCATTTAAATCCAACTCTAAATTATCATTTAACTTCCAAATTTTTATCTTAAAATTAAAAATTTTTGATAGGTAAACAAACGGTAATAGATTGGAATGGTGTTCCATTTGAGTTAATATAACTTCATCTCCTTCTTTAAGGTAATTATAAGCTAAGAATAAAGCTAAGTAGTTAAGTCCATAGGTAGCATTATATGTAAAGAATATTTCGTTAAAGTTAGAGTTTATGAATTTTGAGATAACATCTCTTGATTTGTCAAAAAGCTCAGTAGTATGAAATGAGAATTTACTAGCAGTTCTATTAACATTTGAATAATATTTTTCTAGTAATTCTTTTTCTTTTTCTATTAAGATATATGGTTTTTGAGTAGTTGCTGCGTTATCTAAATATATTACATTCGGATTATTATAAAAAAACGGAAAATCTTTTCTTATTTTGATTATGTTTTCTTTTGTCATTGTTTTCATTATGTTTTAGTTTATATATTACTTTTAACATTGAGGATATATTCTAAAGCATCAAGGGTTTCTTTTTCAAGGAATTCTAAGGTAGCACCTCCACCGGTTGATATAAAATCTATTTTGGATTTGTATTCAGGAACTGTATTTATGAAATTAACGGTGTCTCCTCCTCCTATTACTTTAAAAGCATTTGATTCTGCTAATGTTTTAATTATTTCAAGGCTACCTTGGTTATAGCCTTTTTCAAAGATCCCAGTAGGCCCATTCCAAAATATAGTATTTGCACTTAAAATTACATTTTTTATTTCTTCATTAATTAAAGCATCTACTATTATATCATTATCATTTATTTCTTTTATATTTTTTTTAAATTTATTATTGGGATTATTTATGTCATCTGTTGTTATAAATTCAGTAGGTAATATTATTGAGCTATTATTTATTAAATTAGATACATTTATTTCTTCAAAAAAGGATTTACCAATATTAAAATTAAGGAATTTATATAAAGTTAAACAAGCTGCACCTGTTATAATCATTTTATCACATTTATTTAATAAATTATTAATAAGGTTTAATTTATCAGATACTTTAGCACCTCCAAGAATAATTAGATACGGTTTTTTTGGATTTAGTAATTTATATAAATTAATAATTTCTTCTTTTACTAATAAACCGAAATAAGTTGGTAAATAATTTGAGATTCCTGCTACTGAGGAATGAACTCTATGTAAAGACCCAAAAGCATCATTTACAAAAATGTCCCCTAAATTAGCGTATTTCTTTGCTAATTCCAAATCATTCTTAGTTTCTCCATTAAAAAATCTAACATTTTCTACTAAATAAATATTTTTACCTTTATATTCTATTTGCGTATCTATATCTTCTATAAATTCAAAATTAGAAGAATTAAATAAGTTATTTTCTTTTATAAAATTGTAAATAATTTTGGTAGTATATTTTTGTTTATCTTCTTCAGTTTTAGGCCTTCCTAAGTGAGTTAATAAAATTATATCATTATTTTGTTCTAAAAGGAAGTTAATTGTTTTTAAGGAATTAATGATTCTTGTTGAATCTAATACTGTTTTATTATCTTTTATTGGAACGTTGTAATCTACTCTTAAGATTACTCTTTTATTTTTCAGTAAATCCTGATTATTATCTATAAAAAATGGGCTTATTTTATTTAGGATATCCATAGCTAAGTCCCCCTTTAGAATTATATTTTATTATATTTTATTTTTTATTATTTTTAGTTAATAGATTCTCATTTTTATATTCTTTAAGCAAGCTAAAACCCCTTTTATAATGAAGTTACATTAAGATATAATAAGTTATATTAAAAGAAGGATAATATATTAAAATAGAAAATAAATTAAAAGGAGAAAGTGGAGCGGGGTGTAGCTTAGCTTGGGAGAGCGCCATGTTCGGGACGTGGAGGTCGTGGGTTCAAATCCCACCACCCCGATAAATACTAAACAATGAATACTCAAGAGTTTATTAATGTATTCATAGATGAGTTAGGTCAAGTTGCTTATGACATATGTTTTAATTTATCTACTACTACCTTAGATTTTAATTTAAAAACTTTAAAAATAGTAACTAATGACAGATCTTTAATGAATTGGATTGAAAGTAAATATGTACCTGTTATATCTGAGATATTAGAAAGAGTATATAATGAAAAATGGGAAGTTCAAGTAGTTTTGTCATCTGAAGGTCAAGTTGAAACTTTGGAATACCATGAACAATTAAATCCGTTCTTTACTTTTGAGAATTTTGTTGTAGGTAATAGCAATCAATTTGCTTATGCTGCTGCTTTAGCAGTAGCTCAAAAACCGGGAAAAAATTATAACCCATTATTTATTTATGGATTTACTGGTTTGGGAAAAACTCACTTAATGCACGCTATTGGCAATTATTTAACTCGCAAAAAAAATACTAAAAAAATAATATATATAAGTAGTGAAAAATTTGTTAATGATTTGATTAATTCAATAAAAGAGAAAAAAATAGAGGAATTTAGAGGTAAATATAGAAAATCGGATTTGATATTAATAGATGATATCCAGTTTTTAGTTGGTAAGGAAAGAACTCAGGAAGAATTATTCCATACTTTTAATGATTTATACTTATCTAATAAGCAAATAGTGATTACAAGTGATAGACCTCCCAAAGACTTAGAAGGTATAGAAGATAGATTAAAATCAAGATTTCAAGGAGGATTAATAGCTGATGTTCAACTACCTGACTTTGAAACTCGTAAAGCTATTGTTAAGAAAAAATTAGAGAAATATAATATAGAGTTAGAAGAAGGGGTTATAGATTATTTAGCTAAAAATTTTAGAGATAATGTAAGAGAATTAGAAGGTGCATTGCTTAAAATAATTGCTTTCTCTGATATGGAAAATATTAAAAAAGTATCAGTAGATAAAGCAAAAGAAATATTAAAAGATTTGGTCAATATAGAACAGCAGATAAAAGTAGAAGATATTCTAGAAGCTGTCTTAAATTATTTTAATATAACCAAAGAAGAATTATTTTCTAATTCTCGGGAAAAAAGAATAGTGTATACGAGACAAGTTTTTACTTATTTATTAAGAGATATTTTGGGATTATCTTTTAAAAGTATTGGAAATATTTTAGGTGGTAAGGATCACACTACTATTATGCATTCTTATGAAAAAATTAATATTATGCTAGCTAGTCCCAAGGTTTATAATGATATATATACCATAAAAAAATTTTTAAATAGAAACTAAAATATATATTATGTTTGAGTTAAATATAAAAAATTTAATAGGATTATTAGGGATGATAATATTGGTAAGTTCTTGGATACCCCAAACTTTTGAAACTATTAAATCTAAAAAATGCCCTTTAAATATTAATTTTATTTTACTTTACACTTTTTCTTCTTTATTATTAACTATTTATTCTCTGTTAATAAAGGATCTTGTATTTTTAATACTTAATTTTTTAGCTTTTTTACAAAGTTTTATTAATTTATATATTAAATTGTTTTATGAAAAACTGAAGAAAGAAAATTGAAAAAGGATTATAAATAAAATAAGAAAATAAAAAGAAGGGAGCTATTTAAATGGGGCATAGTAATTTAATAAATTTATTTATAGATATAGGTAATACTCATACTGTTTTTGGAATAGATAAGGGATTTAGTTATCAAAATTTTAATAATTTTAATCAAATAAATGAAAATGAAATAAAAAAAATTCTTGAGAATATAGAAAGTTCTTTAGTGGAAATAAGGTTTTCAACTAATACTATTGATACTTCTGATGATATATTTAATAAAATAAGTACTTTTTTTAATTTAAATGCTGTAGATTTTCAAGATAATAGGTATTATATAGATAGGTGTGTAGTTAGTTCTGTAGTTCCTCAGATAAATTTTGTAATAGAAGATTTTATAAGAAAGTACCTAAAATTAAGAGATAATTTTTATTTTTTAGAAGCTAATGGTAACTTAGGGATTAATTGGAATACTGATAATTATAAAGAAATGGGAGCAGATAGAGTAGCAGATATATTAGGTGCTATGTTTTTATTTAAAGATAATTTTATTGTAATAGATTTTGGTACTGCTATTACTATTGATATTATTAGAAATAGAACTTATATAGGAGGAGCTATATTACCTGGTTTTTTATTAAATATTAAATCTCTATTTTTAAATACTGCTAAATTACCGATGGTTGAGGTTAAACCTGCTAATAAGTTATACGATAATACTACTATTGGACAAATTCAAATAGGATGCGTTGATATTGTCTGTAAAGGAATTAATTCTATTATCTTAGATATTCTAAAAGATTATCCTGATACTAAAGTAATACTTACTGGTGGATTTTCTAATATAATTAAAGATTTAGTTATAAATCATTTTGTTATTCATAAATTGCAATTTATTGGAATGAAATACTATGTTGATATGAATAATGAAATAATTTAAGTAAGTTTGGTGGAGGTTTTATTTTATGGATAGAGTGTATATTTTTGATACTACTTTAAGAGATGGGGACCAAACTCCAGGGGTTTCTTTTACTTTAGAACAAAAATTGGAAATAGCGAAACTTTTAGAGGAAATGAAGGTAGATATAATAGAGGCAGGATTTGCTGCTGCTTCTGAAGGAGAATTTAATACTGTTAAAACTATTGCAAAAGAAATTAAGAACTCTGTTGTAGCTACTTTATGTAGAACTGTTCCAAAAGACATAGATTTAGGTTGGGAAGCTGTTAAATACGCTTTAAATCCTAGAATCCATGTATTTATTTCTACTTCTGATATACATTTACAATATATGATGAAAAAAACAAGAGAAGAAGTATTAGAAATAACAGAAAATATGGTTAAATATGCTAAAAAATATTGCTCAGATGTTGAGTTTTCTGCTCAAGATGCTACTAGAAGTGATTTAAACTTTTTATTAAAAGTAATTAAAGTAGCAGTAGATTCAGGTGCTACTACTGTTAATATCCCCGATACTGTAGGCTATATAACTCCTGCTGAATACTATGATATTATATCAAAAGTAAAAGAAGTAATACAAGATAAGGCTATTATATCAGTACATTGTCATGACGATTTAGGGATGGCAGTAGCTAATAGTTTATATGCATTAAAAGCTGGAGCTAGACAAGTAGAAGGTACAATAAACGGAATAGGGGAGCGTGCAGGTAATACTGCCTTAGAAGAAGTTATCATGGCTATCAAAGTTAGAAAAGATTATTATAATCTATATACTAATATTGATACTACTAAAATTTATAAAGTTAGTCAAACTGTTAGTACATATTCAGGGATACCTATTCCGCCTAATAAAGCTATTGTAGGATTGAATGCTTTTAGACACCAATCTGGAGTTCATCAACATGGTGTGGTTTCTAATAGATTGAATTATGAAATAATAGATCCTAAAGATATTGGATTAGAAAGAGGGGGAATATTAGTATTGAATAAGAACTCTGGAAGACATGGATTATTTGCTAAATTAAGAGAATTAGGTTATGAAGTACCTTATAACTTAATGGAAAATATATTTATAGAGTTTAAAAAATTAGCTGATATTAAAGGAGAAATAAAAGATCCTGATTTAATTGATTTAATGAAAAAATTTGATATAAAATCAAAATCTTAGTTTTTTATATTAGAACTTTTTATATTACAAAATGTTTCTAAAAAAATTATTATCTTCTTTTCTTTTGTCACCTTTTATTATTATTTTCCTGTTTATACCTTTTTTATTTTTAGCTGATTTTAAAAAAAATAAAAAAATAAAATTATATATCTTTTTTGTTTGCTTTTTAATTTATTTTCTTAGTACTGATTTTGGCAAAAATTTTATTTTTTATTTTTTAGAAAAGGATTATATTGATTATAATGTTAAGGATATTGTCTCGAATTTAAAAGGAATAAAAAATGATAAACTAAATTTAGTAGTAGTTTTAGCAGCAGGTGGAGATTATAGATACCAATTATCTGAGGATTCTTATGATAGATTATTCATAGCATATTTTTTATATAAAAGATATAATTGTGATATATTTTTAAGTGGAGGAGCTATATCTAATAATATTAATTTAAAAGTCCCTATTTCTAATATTATGTATTTTTATTTACAAAATTTAGGGGTTCCTAAAGAAAAAATCTTTATAGATGATAAATCCCTTGATACTTTTCAAAATATTAATAATTTAAAAAAATTTATTTCTAATAAAAATTATAATAATATTATTATTCTTACTTCTTCTTATCATATACCAAGGACTAAATTATTATTTAATAACTTAATAGATAACAATAAATTAAAATCTAAGGTTATATTTCTTGGTTGTTCTTTTAAATATTCAAAATACTATGATGTTTATTCTTTTATTCCTTCTTTTTATAACCTATATCTATCTTTTTTGGGAATCAAAGAATATTTGGGAATTATTTATTATTATTTTTACTTTTATAGGTTGAAAAAATCTTAAATAAATAAATTAACTAATTGTTAAAAATTTACTATATTTTAATAAAAATTATACCTAATTTGTAAAAAAAATGTTAAAAAATGAAAGATGATTATTTATTTTTTTTTAAATTGATTATATATATATTGTAAGGAAATAAAAAGTAAACAAAAGATGGAGGTGAAAAAATATGATAGGTTGGCCTTATAATTATCATTATAACTCAGAGGTAGGTCATTGGGTACCTAATAGAGAGGGGTTAATAAATAGAATGTTTGATAGAAGATATGTAGGAGATGCTGATTTCTATAGAGAAGCAAGAAGTGGTAGATTAAATAGAGATGAATTTACCTCTTTACAAATGTATCAAGCAGAAACTGAAAGATTAAGAGCTAAATTCTTAAGCGATGGAATTTTAGATGATAATGAAAGAAGAATTTTAGGAGAAAGGCAAAGAGAATTGGATAGATTATATAATACTTATCTCCAAGGAGACTATTATCCAAACTATCAAGTTGGGGGTTATAGGAACGGTGATAGAATGGATCGTATAGTAGATCAAAGAATGATAGATCAATATGGAAGAATCTATGATGGTATAAGAAATGGAGAATTGACCTATAGGGAATATAATAGATTAGATAATAATTTAGAAGCCATTTCAAGATATAGGGGATATGCTAGTGCTTACGGATGGAATTACAATCCATTTTATAAACCTAACTTACATGCTTCATTAGATTATAATAATAATTTATTGAATTATTATAATAATAATTTTGAAAGACAGTGGTGGAGGTATTTTGTACCTACATATGGGATAGCATAATTATTCTTTCAATTAAATAATTACTATCTAAATTAAGGAATAAAGAAAAAGGGGGAGCTCACGTGCCCCCTTTTTTACAATCTTTATTTTTATTTATTTACCTAATCGCCTTTCACGCTTTTGGTATTCCAGAATTGCATAGATGTAATCACTTAAAGTAAAATCTGGCCATAATTTAGGAGAAAAATAAAGCTCAGTATATGATATTTGATACAATAAAAAATTACTTATTCTATACTCGTTTCCAGTTCTAATAAGTAAATCTGGTTCCTCTACTAATAAGTAAGATTTTATTAATTCTGAATTTATATATTTAGCTTCTATTTTATCTTCTATTATTTTCTTAATAGCTTGTTCAATATCATATCTACCTGAATAATTTATCATTACATTTACTTTAATAATGTAATCTTTAGAAGTTTCAGCCTCCATTAAATCAAAGAGATTTAGTATTTCAGACTTTATGTTAAATCTATCTCCAATAAATTTAACAAAAACTTTATCTTCTTTTAATCTAGATAACTCCCTTTTAATAAGGTATTCCATTAAATTAAAAATGAATTCAATTTCATTTTTATTTCTAGCCCAATTTTCTTTTGAAAAAGCAAAAAAAGATAATTCTTTTATTCCTAAATATCTAGATAAATCTATTATATTTTTAAATACGTTAAAACCTTTTTGATGTCCTACATAAGATGGTAAATTTTTAGCTTTAGCCCATCTTCTATTACCATCCATTATAAAAGCAATATGATTAGGTAATTTAGTTTTATCTATTAATTTTATTAAATCTTCTAATTCACTATCTATTATTAACATACCTTAAGTTATTAAGAAAATTTTTTATGAATTACTTTAATTTATATTGAATATTACTAATATATTAGTTCCTTTTTCGGATGTATTAATATAAATTTTATTGGCTAATGTAGAGCATATATTAAATCCGTATCCTAAAGAATCTTCTTTTGAAGAATAATTAGTTAAAGTTACATATGGGATTTTATCCAGATTTATTCCACTTCCTTCATCATTAAACTCCATTAAAATTAAATTTGGATATATATTTAAAGTAAATGTTCCTCCTTTTGCATGCTTTATCATATTAGTTGCTAATTCACTAAATACTAATAAAAGCTGATATATTTTTTGAGGGTTATTTTTTAATTTCTCTATATTAGTTAAAATCTTTTCTAAATTTGACCTACTATAAGATACATCAAAATCCTTTAAAATATTTTCTTTTATAACAACTAAAGAAGGACTTTGACTAATTAAATTATGTTTTATTTGAATATATTCATCATACCTTACTAATTCTATTTTACCTTCTGTTAATTTATAGATTATTTCTTTTATTAATTTTAAATTGGTATTCATCTATGAAAATATTTTTAATAGATTTTAATAAGAAATTTTAATAAGAATTAAAAGCATAATCAATAGCCATATTGATATATAATTCATTTATACCTTTTGGATAGGTATTATCATACAAAATAACTAAGAAAATATCATCGTTTTTTATTTCAATAAAATCAACAGTATTTTCTTCAAATTGTAATTTTATTCTTTTTAGATTTTTATCATTTATTATAGAAATATATTTAGAGGATTCTATTTTATAGTTTATGAATTTATCTATATAGTCTAAAGCTAGTTCTAAGAAACTTTGAAAATTATTAGGATCTTTAATAGTAGATTCTATTACTTCACCTCCAGCTAATCTTGATATAATTAAGGCTCCTTTTATTGAATCGTTTTCTAATAATGTTTCTAAATTTTGCATAACCCTTAAATTTTATTTTACCAGCTAATTTATATTCCGCTTAGCTGGTAAGCGGTATTTTCTTATTTTTTATAATTTTTTATTATATTTTTTATAATTTTTAATTATAATAACTCCAATACACTTAATTTACTAATTATATTGTTTATTAGCTCTACATCTAATTTACTAATTTCTATAATTATTATTATATTTTTAAAATTTAGTAAAAAGTTATATTTATCAGAAATTTTAAATACTAATAAATTTAAATTAATTTTTGGCAGGATACAGGATGAATATAATTTATAAACTAATTTTAATTCATTTATAATTTTTTCTTTAGGAACTAAGCTAAATTTTTCTTCATTTAATATTTCCCAATCTTTATTCATAATATAATAATTTTCTATTCCCATCTCTTTTATATAATTATCTATATATTCAATGACTTCTTTTTTATATTTTACTAAAATTTCTTTATTATCAACATTAAAATTATTAATCCAATTAAATTCAATTTCTTTTAAGAAAGAAACACCCAATATCAAACTACTTATATTTAAAAAACTATAGAAACTAAGTTTATCGTAAATTAATAATAATTCGAATTTCTTTGATGTTATATTTTCTTTTATATTTGATAATTTATTAAAAATAATTTCTAATTGATTAGCTATTGGTATATTTTTAGGGAAAATAGTTAATTTATTTGAATATAGAATAATAAGAGTATTTAAAAGTAAAGATTTTGATTTACTAAATTCTAATATATCCTGTATAACTTTAGGAAAATTATTTTTGCCTTCTTTTGCAAATAATAATATGAAAGTATTAAATATTTCATTGAATATTTTTATGTTTTTTAAAGAATATAATTCTGTAAATATATTAACTTCCTTAAATGAAATAGAATTAATGTAATTATTTACTAATTCATATTTGTTTAAAATAACCTTTTCTTCTAATAATTCTTCTTGAATTAATTTTTCTTGCATTTGTTTTTCTTCTATTGTTTCTATTTCTTCTATTGTTTTATCTATACTCATTATATCTATATCTATTAACTGTTTTTCATCTTTTGATATAAAATCATTTAATTCAATATCGGATTTGTATTCTGGTTCAGACTTAGTTTTTAATTCAGATTTAATTTCTTCTTTAATTTCTAATTCAAGTGTGGATTCTAATTGATTAGCATTTGTATTTTCAATAGAAGTTATTGAATTTAAGTTTTCTAAGCCTTGTGTTGATATTTGTTCTGATTCTTTTGTATTTATCTCAATATTATTGAAAGAGCTTTCACTTTTAAAATCAGATTCTATAATTTTATTATCAATTGTTTTTTCTTCTTTTGATGTATTTAAAATTATGTTTTCTTCTAAAATATTATCAATATCTTTAGTTATATTTTCTATTTCTTGTTGATTTATTTTAGTTTCTGTTTGGGGTTGTAAACTTACTTTTTCTGTACTTAAAATTTCGCTTGAAGTTTTTTCAATCTGAATTTCTGTAATTATTTCATCTGTATTTTTATCTGTATTTTCAATTATTTTGTTTATAGCAATTGATTCAATTTCTCTTTCTTTTTCTTCTAATTTATGTAAGATAGGCTTTTCAAAAGATAATAAATCTTCTTTTATTTTTTCTGGGGATCTTAAAGATATATAATTTACATAATTATTTAAATCAAAATTGATTATAATTTCATTTATATTCTTTTCAAAAATTTTATTATTTATTATTTCTTTTATAAAATCCATTTTGTTAACGAAATTATCATAATTAATTTTATCAAAATAAATAATAAATGAATTTGGTAAATTAAAATTGATAAATTTTTCGTTAATCAATTTGTGATTTGAAATAGGATTTATAACAAAAAACGAACTTGCAATATTAAGTACTTCCATGTCTTTTATATATGAAAAATAATTTATTAAATTAGAATTATTTAAATTAATTATGAAAATAAAAAATAGTATGGAATTAATATCTATTAACATAATATCTTTTGTGTATTCATATATTTTAAGATTATTAGAAAAATTATTTAATAGATATTCTATTATTATATTTTTAAGCCATATACTATTATTTATAAATCTTTCAAAAAATATAGATATCTCAAACTTAGGATCTATAATTTCATTTTTTAAAGGTTTTTTACAATAAGGACATAAAAAAGTATTGATTACTGATTTTAAATTATTTACATTATTAGTTTGAAATATAAACTCATTTTTTACAGAACACTTAAATATAAATAAAATTTTTAAAAAATTAATATTTTCTAATTCCTGTAAATATAATAAATTATTTTCGTTTAATTCAATTGGATTTTGATTAAAGATAGAATTTATAATATTTATAAAATCTGGAGTAATTATTTTCTTAGATAAATCTAATTCTTTTTGGGAAATATTTAAATTATATTTATTTAAATATTGAGTAAATAAAGCGATTTTTTCGTAATCCTTAAAGTATAATTCATAATTACTTATTTCTTCTAATCCTAAAATATTAGCTAATGTTTCTATTATTAATAAATCATTAGAAAAATTTTTTTCAAAAATAATATAAAAAACTATTAAAAACTCGTCATTTACTTTATTGGGAAAGAAAATTATGATATTATTGATATTAGGATTAAAAAAATGAAGAGGCTTAAACAAATAATAATTTTGAGTATTAATCTCTAATTCTTTTACAATATTATAATTTATGAAATTAAAATTTTCTTGTAAAAAAGTATTAAGTATTTTAGCTTGAATTTCAGTTATTGAATTATTATTTTTTAATTTAAAAATTTTTTTTAATATTAATTTATTTGAGTAGGAACTTTTAATACTATTTTCTATTTTAGAATTTATCATTAAAAATCACCTCAATTTTCTTAGTTTATAATCTTTAGGAATTTATATAATTTATAATTTCTTTTTTAATATTTATATCTAAATTAGGATTTTTTGCTATATCTTCTTTTATTATTTCTATTCTGTTTTTATCTTTTAATTTTTTATATATTTCGATTAATTTTTTGATAATAATGGGATTATTTGGATTATATTCATAAGCCATTTCATAATTATCTCTTGCTTCTATTAATTTATTAATTTTTTCATAAGCAGTACCTATGCTCATATATACATCAGCTGAAAATGGTTTTATAATCAATGCTTCCTTAAAATATTTTATAGACTCTTCATAATTTCCCTTCTTTAAATTGATAAACCCTAAATGACTTTTAGCTACAAAATCAAAGCTATTTAATTCATAAGCTTTTAGAAAATCATTCTCAGCTAAATCAAGTTTATTTGCTTTATAATATAATACTCCTCTATTTGAATATAACTCAGAAGAATCAGGAATATTCTTTATTCCTAAATTATATACATTTAGAGCTTTAACTACTTGATTTGTAGCTAAATAAATTATTGCTAAATATTTATATATCTCTTCCTTTATAACATTTTCCTCTATTAGTTTAGTTAATATATTTATTGCACTATCATATTTTTTGGTTAATATATAAATATTTACTAAATTTATAGCAAACTCTACTGCTTCATAGTATAAATTACTTTTAGTATTACTAAATAAAATATCTTTATATAATTTTAAAAACTTTTTTTCCATTAATTCATAAGCATTTATATTACCTGAATATATCTCTATTAAGCAATTATGATAAATATATAAATTATTATTAGGATTAATTTTTAATAATTTATCAAAAACTTCTTTTGCTAATTTTAAGTACTTTGATAGCAAATAAGATTTACCTAATAAAAATAACAATAATTCATTTTCATAGTAATTAGATAATTCCAAAAACTGCTCTAAAGCTAAATCATACATATCTCTTAGTAAATAAATACAACCTAAATATAATCTACTTTCATAAAAAAATAAATTATAATTAATACTTTGAGACAATAAAGTGATAGTTTCTTCTATATTTCCATTAGCTAATTTAAATTTACTAGTAATAAATAAAATATAATATCTATTTTTTTCGTTATATAATTCTTCATTTATTTTATTTAATAATTTTTCTATTATTTCTAATATTTTCTCATTTTCTATATTAATTTGATTTTTTTCAGAATTAATAAAAAGTCTTATTTTGTCCCATTTTTCATTTATTATATAATTATCAAAATCAAGTGTTAGTAAATTTAAAAAAAAGACTCTTAAATCCTCTAAATTTACATCAATTAAATATGAAGGTAATAGGTATATTTTTCGAATCCATTCTTTTATGTTAAAATCTAATAATTTTTTACCTATCTCAAAAATTATTTTTACTTCTTTATGTTTTATTTTATCTATATTTAAATAAACATCAAAGAATAAATCGTCAATAAAATCTTTTTTATAATCTTTTATTTGATTTAGCAAATTATCTGAAATACCAATACTTAGTTTTACTGATGAAATTAGCAATTCCGTAATAAAATATTTTCCATATTTATTTAAAATTGCTTTAATAGATTTTATATCTGATTGATAAATAGAATAATATAAAATAACTCTTATTATGGATATTAAAATATCATTTAAATTATAAAGATTATTTATTATTGTAGCGTGATTTTTTATAACTTCTTGATTATCTATAATATTAACTACCTTTTGATCAATAATCTTTTTTATGATATTTCCTAAAACAAAACTTAAGTTTTCTTCTTTCATATTAAAAATTAATTCATAAAAATCAATATTAAATAAATAACTCAAAAATTTTATTGAATTATTAATTAAACTAAAAAGTAAATCTTTTTTATTTGAGTTAAATAGATAATGTAAAACAAATATAAAGGAATTATTAAAATAATATACTTCCTCAAAATTTAAATTTAAAAAATATTTTTTTAAATCTGATAAATAATTATCAAAATTTTCTACAATATTATTAATAATCTCTTCTATCTTTTTGTTGATTTCATTTATATTTAAATCAAAAATATAATAATAATACTTTAAGATGAAAAGAGTATCTAAAGTATAATAAATAGTAGAAAAAGTAAAATATTTATAATAACTAATTAAATTATAAATTTTTAAATAATCTTGTTTTTTAGATAAGGTAATGATTAAATATTTTAAAATTATACTTAATTGTTGATTATTTAAATTTTTGACATTATTAATAAAATAAAAAGCTTTTTCTATTAACTCTTCATAGTTATTTAAATTGTATAATAAACTAAAATAAAATTCTATAGAATTAAAATAATTATTGAAATTAGAAATAATTTCATTTTCAATAGAAGTTATTAATTCAAAGGATTTGGAATAATTAGATAATTTTGACAAAACATAAGCATAATAATAAATGAATTCTTTATTATTTGGATCACTTATATATAGCTTGCTAATTATTTCATTAGCTAATTTAAAATATTGAATATAATTTTCATTTTCTCCTGTTTTAATTAACGAAATTATATATATATAAAGTAACTCTCTTTTATCTTTAAAAAATACATCTTCATTAGATTTTATATCTCCCAAAATGTTGGATAAATTAAGATTACCTATTAAAGATATTATCTCTTTATATTTATTTAATTTAAATAATGTTTTTATAATTATTAAATATGAACTAATGGAATTATCAAGATTTTCTATAAATTCAGGAATAAATTTATAAGCTTCCTCGTAATTTGATAATTCATAGTTAATAAATATAATTTTTCTTAAAACTTCTAAAAATATCCCTTTATATTTTTTTTGATTTATAAAATCTTTATTAGAATATAGTTTATATAAGATATCTAAAGCATTTTTTAAATCCTGTGAATCCCTATTTTCTTTAAGTAAATATATATTAACTAATTCTAAATAATGTTCAAATTTTTCTTCTTCTATAAATTTATTTAAAATATTTATTGCTTCATCGTATTTCTTCGCTATTATATATAGCTTAGATATTAATAAGAAGGCATCTTGTAAATTAGGATCTAATTCGCTGGCTTTAATAGCATAATTTAAAGAATCTTTGTAATTCCTTAATTTGTAATATATTTTTGCTGCTTCTAAATAATAAATAGCTTTATTAGATTCTAAATTTATAGCTTTTAATATGTTTTTTAAAGCTCTTGATAATTGACCTACTTTTAAATAACACCTTGCTAAATTATAATAACTATAAGAATCATTAGGATCTAAATAAACGGCTCTTAAAAAATGCTTTATTGCTTCATTTATGTTACCAGCGTCTAATAAAGCTACTCCTAAATTATTATGTGTATAACTATCTAAAGGATTTAAATCAAGAGCTAATCTAAAATATCTTATGGCCTCCTCATAATTACCTAAATTATATAATATTTTTGCTAATTTATAATACCAAAAGTAATTATTAGGATTCTTACTGACCGCTATTTTAAAATAATAAATAGCTTTTTCTAAATTTTTTAATTCTTCATAACAAGAACCTAAATAGAAATAAGCATCAGCATTATCCTCATTTAGCTCTATTACCTTATTTAAATATTCTATAGCTTCACTAAATTCTTTATTTCTATATAATATTATCCCTATGTTTAATAAACTTTCTACATCATCTGGTTTTAATTTTATTACATCTTTCAAAGCATTTAATGCATTATTAAAATCCCCTTTTTTTAACAAAATTAAAGCATATTGTTTTTGAGTATCTATATCTTCTACTAAACTGGGATTAATATTTGTTTGTAAATTCTGAATCCTTTGAATTTCTTGTAATATCCTTTTTTCTAACCCAATTGGATCTCCACTTTGCCTTACTAATGATAAAGTTATTTGTAATTCAGATAAGGCCTCAGCATACTTTTTTAACTTACTATACGCTAAAGCTAAATTAAAGTGAGCACGCGTAAAATGAGGATCTATTGATATTATCTTTTGCCAATACTTTATAGCTTCTTCCAAATTCCCTAAATTAGAATAAATACCACCTAATTCAAATAAACCCATCTTATGATTTGGATTTAATTCTAATAATAATTGATAATACTTTAAAGCTTCATCTAATAACTGATTATTAAAATAATAATTAGCTACTTTATAAACATCTTCAGGATTAGCTTCTTTTGGATTTAAATTTATCTTTTCCTCTAATTGCTTTATATCCATAACATTTAGTTATGTTATTTGGTTATCTTTTTATAATAATTTAATTTTACAAATGGCAATTTATCTATTTTAAATATAAAGTTTTCTTTATTTTCAATTAATCCTTTATAATCTATTATATTGTTTATATCAATAAGATCTAAATTAATAAAAGCTAATCCTATAGGTATTGATAAGATAGGAGAATAAGTACCACTTGTTATAACCCCTATTTCTTTTTGATTAAAATCATATAACTTATAATTGTTTCTTGGAACTTTTTTAGTATTTATTACTTTTATTCCCAATAATTTTTTATTTACTTTAGTATTTTCTATAAATTTATTAAAATAACTATTTTTAATAGCCCAAGATAAATTAGCTTCTAATGGATTTGTATTATTATCTATTTCATTACCATATAATACTAATCCCGCTTCTATTCTTAAAACATCCCTAGCTCCTAATCCTGCTCCCTTTACATTATTACTTAATAAAAAATCCATTAATTTTAACATCCTTCTATAATCTAAATAAATCTCAAAGCCATCTTCTCCTGTATATCCAGACCTAGATAATATAAAATTCTTATCTATTACTACATAATCATAAAAATAAACCCTTTTTAAATCAATATTTATATTAAATAATGAAATTAAAAAATCATTAACAATTTTTTCACTTAAAGGGCCTTGTATAGCTAACATTAAATAATCATCACTTACGTCTATTACATCTATACTGTTTTCTTTTAATATATTAATATTTTTCTCCTTATTAACTGCGTTACATACTACTAAAAAATAACCATTAAAATACTGATCTAAATCATATATTACAATATCATCTTCTATTGTAAACCTATCATTTAATATTAAAGCATATTTAGCTTTAGAGTATTTTATATTATCTATACTTACTGAAAACAAATTATTTATTCTTTCACTTTTTTTTACTAATAATCTTCCCATATGATATAAATCAAAAAAACTAACAGAATTTCTCGTGTTTAATACTTCATCTATAATACTACTATAATTTAAAGGCATATTATAAGAATGAAAATTTATAAATTTAGCACCTAATAATACGTGAAAATCCTTTAATGGACTTTCTTTTAAAATTAAATTACTCATCAATATCTTACCCCTTAATTTTTAATAATTCAAAAATTTGATATAAAAAATTATTATTAATCTACAGGAGTTTTAATTTCGTTTATAATGGGATCATATATTTCATTAAGGATTTCATTTTCATATTTTCCATTTGGATATACATATTCTTTAACTAATGCTATCCTTTTAGGTATTATCCCTTCATCATCTGGATAAAACATTAAAAAACGTTCTACTATAAAATTACCATTACTTTTATATACTTTAGCAGGTCTTAAGTTATATTTTAAATAAAAATCTTCATCAACACTACCATATGGTTCAAATGGATTTTCTCCTTTCTTAAATATTTCAATAGCATATAAATCAAAGAACACGTGTAGCTCTGGTTTAGTAAATAATCTTACAAAATCCAATGCAGCTTCTTCATTATCTATTAACACTTTATCTTCTAACGATTTAATTGAATTAATTTCTATCTTTTCATCTCCTTTTATTAAATACAATTTTAAACTTGCTTTAACAGGATAAAAAGAAATACTACTAAACATCATTACTAACCCATACTCACTTTTAAATTTTATTGGAATATTATTAATCCACCCTATATAAAAATTATTTTCCCTACTCATTTTTTACCTCACTATAATGATTTAAATTGCTTCCCCCCTTTATAAAAAATTAAACTTCTGACTTCATATCTATTTTTTCATCTTTAAATACCTTGTTTAAGCTATTTATCTTAAATTTGTAGAAAATAAAGATTTCTTACAGTTTTTTATTAAAAAATAATAATTCTAAAACTCAGTTTCAGATGCTATAACTGTTTCTAACCCATATTTTAAATTAACTACATCAATAGAAGTAGGTTTCCTTATTGCTATTATATTTATTTCCTTTATTTTCTTTAATTCCTGAGTTAGTTTTTCTATATTTTCATCATTATTTTCTACTAAATGTACTAATAATCTAATTGTTTTAGGTTTAACTTCTGTAGGTATTATCCCTTCTATTCCTGTAGTTAAAGCAGAAATATTGGCTTGATTATCTGCTAATATTTGCGCTATTTTAGCTAAAATCCCTGGTTTATCTTCTACTACTTTTGCTTCTATATATAACATTTTTCCCATTTATTTTTCCCCTCCTTAAAATCATTCTATATCCTTATTACTTCAAATCTATATATCTCATTTTCTTTTAATAAATTTTCTTTATTATATTTTAATCCTGCTTTATTAAAAGCTATTTCTAATTGCTTTTGTATAGTATCTATATTAGGTATATCAGGTAATAAAACACCTCTTTTGTTTTCCTTTTTCACTATAACTCCATATTTCTTAGGATCTAAACTATCTAAAGAACTTATTTTCTCTATATTTATAATGAAATCTATTTTAACTTGTAAATAAGGATATTCTTCTAAAGAAATAGGATCAAATCGAGGATCTTTAAATGCTGAAGATATTGAATTATTTATTATTTCTAAAATTACATTATCAAAAACAGGTTCTACTGTACCTACACAACCCCTTAAGTTATTCTCTATATAAAAACTAACAAAACAACCTAATTTTATATCTTTAAATTCATTAAATAAGAAATTATATCTCTTTCGGGATTCATTTAATAAATTTAAATTATTTAATTTAAAATAAACTACTTCTAATGCTAATTGTTTTAATTCCTTGGAATAATTTAATATTTTCTCTTTTATTTTATCTATTTCCATAGGATTATTTTAAATTTTTTAATTACTTTAAAATTTTCTAACTAAAGGATTAAATCCTTCATTTTCTATTATTTTGGAAATTTCATTAGCTTTATCCATATTTTTAAAAGGACCTACTATTACTCTATACATTTTTGTATTTTTAATTATTACTTCATCTATAGAACAATATATACCTTTATTTTTTAATGTTTCGCTTACGTACTTAGCATTATTATATACTGAAAATAATCCAACTTGTATGTAATAATTTCCTTCTGAATCAGGTAAAATATTATTGTTAGTGTTATTTTGATTTTCTTCTTTATCTTTATTATCTTTATTAAGATTATTTTTTTCATTATTAGCTTCTTTAGAATTAATGTTTTCTGGTGGATTTTTTAAAGAAGATTCTATAGTTTTAGAATTTTCTATAGATTTTGAATTTTCTAATATTTTTTGATCTTCTTTAGTTTCTGTTTTATTAGTGTTTATTTCATTTGAATTTGTTGTTAAAGTATTACTAGTTATAGTTTTTTCGTTTTGTTTTAAATTGGTTTCTTTATTTTCTATTTTTTTATCATTTAATTTATCATTTAATTTGGGAATTAATACATATTCATTAGAAGTAGGATTATTGGTATTATAATCTATATTTTTCTTTTCAGTTATTAATGGAGCTATTAGTGAGGTTTGAGATATATTTTGAGGCTTTATTTTTTGAATATAAAAGTATTGCCCCGCAAAATACCCACCTATTATAACTACTAAAATAATTACAAAGAAAATAATAACCCTTATAAACATAGTTATATAACCTTTTGACTGATTATTTTCATAAGAAACTGTAGATGAATTTGCTAAGTTATCTCCTGTTTTCTTAGTTCTATTGCTGCTTTTTCTGGAAGCATTGGATTTATATATGTACCTGTTCCCCATTCAAATCCTGCTACCTCCGTTAACCTGGGAATTATCTCTATATGCCAATGATAATATTCTTTACTATTGGAATTAGGTGGGGCAGTGTGTAACATCATATTAAATGGTGGATTATCTAAAAGTAAATATAACTTAGAAAAAACCGATTTTAAAGTTTGAGCTAAATCTACTACATGATTCTTATCTATATCTTCAAATCGATGAGAATGCTTTTTAGGAATTATCCAAGTTTCAAATGGAAATGCAGAAGCAAATGGACAGAAAGCAATAAATGAATTGTTCTCAAATACTATTCTGTCTTGGTGCCCCAATTCCTGAGTAACTATATCGCAAAATAAACACCTATCTCTTAGCTCAAAGTATTCTTTAGCATTATCTATTTCATTTTTAATAACTGCAGGAATTATAGGAGTTGCTATTATTTGAGAATGAGGATGAAATAGTGAAGCACCTGCTCCTTTCCCATGGTTCTTAAATATTATCACATACTTTATCCTAACATCTTTTGATAACTCTATTATCCTATCTCTATAACCCCATATAATCTCTTCAAATTGAGAACTACTCATTGACAAAGGGGTAGCAAAATGGTCATCTGTTTCTATTAATACTTCATGATATCCTACCCCATTCATCATGTCATAAATTCCTATCCCTTTTTTATCTAAGGATCCCTCTGGATTTAGAGCAGGAAATTTATTATTTACAACTCTTATCCACCAACCTGGTCCATTTGCTAAAGTTCCTGGTTTCCTATATGCTAGTACTTCAGGAGGAGTCATAAATTCATTACCTGGACAAAAGGGACATTTTGATAAATCTTGATTAGCAGGAAAATCCTCTCTCTTTTTTTTAAAATCATTTGGTCTACTTGCTCGCTCTGTTGCTATTATTACCCACCTCTTTAGTACTGGATCTTTCCTAAGCTCAGGCATACTAAAATTCTCCTTCCTTATCTCTTTTCTATTAAAAGTAATTCTCTTTTACTCTTAATTTTATTAAATTTTTCTTTTTTTATTATTCTACATTTTTTTATATAACCTTCTATTTTTTTTAATAAGAAAAATATTCTTGGTATTAGTTCTTAAAATTTTAGGAGTATTTTTTATTATATTGCTATTAATGATAGTTATTTTATTTTTTATTAATTTTTTAATTAATTTTTTTATTTTTTTATACATTAACTATTAATTGTAGCAATTATAATTTTAGGAAAAGGAAATAATTGGTTTTACCTTGTTATGAAATAAGCTGTAATTTGGCTTTGAATTAGAATTTGATCTTACTGCTGTCATATTTTATCTTTCCTTAAAAATTTTTTTTATATTTAATTAATAATTTAGCTTTTATTTCAATTATTTTTAATTTATTTAAAAATAAATAAAAAAGGAAGATAATTTTATTAAAAAGAATAATAAAAAGGGAATATAAAAAGTCTATGTTTTTAAGAAGATATAGAGGTTTTTCTTTAATTGAGATTTTAGTTGCCATGTTGTTTTTACTTATTTTATTATTAAGTTTTTTTAATTTGTATATAATTATAAATAAATTAAATAAGGAACACGAGTTTTCAAGTGAAGCTTTATCTATTGCTTCTTCTAGATTAGAAACAATTTTGTATAACTCTCATTTGCTTACCCTAAAAAAAGTTTCTGGAAGTTTTGTTATTTATAATTTGATAGATCAAAAAGAATTAATTTATAATTCCGCAATTAATGTGTATGATGCTTTTAAAAAAAATTATTTAGCTAATCAAATCCCTTATTATTTCCCTATTAGTTATATTTATTATGGAATAGCTACAAGAATTAGAGTATATGATAAAAACTATCAACAGTTTTATAATGTTTCTGTTTATGTTTACCATAAAAATAATCCCCAAAAAAAATATTCTATATCTACTATTATCAAAAGTAATTATCAATAATTTTTCACTAAAAACTCTCAAGTTTTTATAAGGTGGAGATAAATTTCAAAAAGCTGAAAGATTTAATTTTAGAATATAAGTTTTATAAAAAAGAGGGAGAAATAAAAAAATATAGAAATATATAAACGGGTGGTGCCAATAGCGGTGGGGAAACACCCGGTTTCCATTCCGAACCCGGAAGTTAAGCCCACCAGCGCCGATGGTACTAATGGGGCGACCTTGTGGGAGAGTAGGTCGGTGCCACCCTTTTTTAATTAAAAATATCAAGAAATATCGAGTTTGTATAAAGCAAAGATAAATTGTTAAAAAAAGTACTTATATTAAATTAGAAAGTTATTACTAAAAGACTTAGATCTAAAATGATCTAAACTGAAACCTTTAAAGTATGCTCTGGTAGATAGCTGTATCCTTTAGCCTAAAAAATCTATCTTATATTCAAGTAGGAAGATCAACACTCTATAAGTTTGAAGAGTTCAATATTTTCGAGTGTTTTTATAATTTTATTTTTGTAATTCATAGAAGGTAGGAATTTTATTTTTATAGAAATTATAATTGAAATAAATTAATTTAATAAGGATTATAAAAAAATAGTTTATTTATGAAAGTAAGAAATCCAATAGTAGTTAATAAATTCTATCCTGAAAGCTATATGGAATTATTAAATGATATCTCTAAAAGTATTTCAAAGGAAGAAATTTATAGTGATAATTTAGATAATAATATAAATGAAAAGATTTTAGGGTTAGTTTTGCCACATGCAGGTTATATATATAGCGGTAAAACTGCTTTAAAAGCTCTATTTAAGGCTAAAAATTTTATTAAAAATAATAACATTGATACTTTAATTTTAATTGGACCTGATCATTATGGATATGGAAAAAATATATCCGTAGATGATAGAAACTATTTAATACCTAAAAATTTAATTTTTCAAACTAATACTGAAATTGTTAAAGATATTCAAAATACGAAAGAAATTAAAAAAAATTATATTGAGCTAAATTATGAAGCATTTGATTATGAACATTCTTTAGAGGTTATTTTACCTTTATTTTATTTTATATTTAATAAAACTTTTAAAATAGTTCCCATTACTATCACTAAGCAAACTCTTAATAATTGTTTAACTTTAGCTAATGTATTATTTAATGTATTAAAAGATAGGGAAGATTTTTTAGTTATAGCCTCTTCAGATATGAGTCATTATCTTTCTCATAAACAAGCTATTGCTAAGGATTCAAAAGTATTTAATTATATTGTTCAAAACGATTCAATTGGATTTTATAGAGCTGTTATTGATAATGAGATAAATTCTTGTGGTTTTGGCTGTATTACTACTTTATTAGAATTTAAAAAATTATTTTATTCATATAGAAATATTTATGGTATTGAGAATAAAATAGTAGAATATGAAACTTCAGCACACTATTCAAAAGATTATGATTTTGTGGTAGGTTATCTTTCTGTTATTGTTTAATTTAAAAAAAATGAAAGAAGTATTAATGTTTATGTAAAGTTTTAAAATTATGTTATTAAATTGGACAAATTAATTGTATGAAAAACCTAAAATGCAAAGCTTATCTAAAGCATGTTCATTTTTAATAGAAAAGGAGGTAAAGTTAAGGAGGTAAAGTTTATGATTAATGATAGAACATTTTATAGAGGCTTGGTAGCTCCTTTAGATAGATCTGATATAGATACTGATCAAATAATGCCTAAACAATTTTTAAAAAGAGTTGAAAGAACTGGTTATGGAGAATTCTTGTTTTATGAATGGAGATATAATCCTGATGGTAGTATTAACAAGGATTTTATACTGAATAAAGAAGAATATAAAGGAGCTAGTATATTAGTAACTGGTCCTAATTTTGGGACTGGTTCTTCTAGGGAACATGCGGTTTGGGGATTAATTCAATTTGGGTTTAAAGCTGTTATTTCTCCATCTTTTGGTGATATTTTCTATTCTAATGCTATTGAAAATAATCTATGGGTTATTAAAGTTAAAGATACTACTAAATTAATTGAAAATGCTAAAAATATTAAAAATTACTACCTTAACATAGATTTAGAAAAACGAATAGTTTATGATGATTTTGGTTATTCTTTAGAATTTGAAATTGATCAAGCTTCTAAAACTAAGTTAATTAAAGGATGGGATAATATAGATTTGGTTTTACAATTTGAAGAAAAAATAAAGGAATATGAAAAAAATAGGCCTAGCTTTTATCCTACTACTGATATAGCTAAAATTGTCCTTAAATAATAATTTTTTTTATATTTTTATAATTAAAAAATTAAAAATAAAGAGGGGTTTAAAATTATGATAACTGAAGTTTATGAAAAGATAAATAAAGATTTAAAAGAGATAGATCCTGAGATTTATGATTTAATTGTAAAGGAGATAATAAGACAAGGAGAAGGTATTAATTTAATAGCTTCAGAGAATTATGCTTTTAAAGCTGTTTTACAAGCAATGGGAACTCCATTATCTAATAAATATGCAGAAGGATATCCTAAAAAGAGATATTATTCTGGGTGTGAGTATGTTGATATTATTGAGGAATTAGCTATTAAAAGATTAAAGGAATTATATAAAGCTGAATATTGTAATGTACAGCCGCATTCTGGTGCTCAAGCTAATATGGCTGTTTATTTTGCTATACTTAGACCTGGAGATACTATTTTAACAATGAGTTTAAATTGTGGAGGACATTTAACCCATGGTAGTCCTGTTAATTTTAGTGGGATTATTTATAATGTAGTTCATTATGAAGTATCTAGAGCTAATGAATTAATTGATTATGATATGATAAGAGATTTAGCAATAAAATATAAACCGAGATTAATAGTAGCTGGAGCTTCTAGTTATCCAAGGGTAATAGATAGTAAGATAATAGCTGAGATTGCTAAAGAAGTAGAAGCGTTTTTTATGTTTGATATGGCACATTATTCAGGACTTATTGCTGCAGATTTATATCCTTCTCCTGTTAATCATGCAGATTTTATAACTTCTACTACTCATAAGACTTTAAGAGGGCCAAGAGGAGGAGTTATTATTGCTAAAAAAGAATATGAAAAGTTAATAAATAAGTGGGTTTTTCCAGGGATACAGGGTGGACCTTTAATGCATGTTATTGCTGCTAAAGCTGTAGCTTTTAAATTAGCTCAAAGTCCAGAATTTAAAGATTATCAAAGACAAGTTTTAATTAATGCTAAAATCTTAGCAGAAGAATTAAAAAATCAAGGAATTAGAATAGTAACAGATGGTACTGATTCTCATATGGTTTTATGTGATTTAAGATCAATTGGATTAACAGGAAAGGAAGCAGAAAATATTTTAAATGAAGTAGGAATATTTGTTAATAAAAATGTAATCCCTTTTGATCCTCAAGTTCCTGCTGTAACTAGTGGTATAAGATTAGGTACTCCTGCTATTACTACAAGAGGTTTTAAAGAACAAGAAACTAAGGAATTAGCTAAATTAATAGCATTAGCTTTAAAAGAACCTAATAAAAAAGATTATATTAAATCTAAAGTTATAGAACTATCACAAGCTTTCCCAGTTTATAAAATTTATTTATAAATTATTTATATTTTTTATGTTTAAAAATTTAAGATTGATTTTTATTATCTTTTTTTTTATATTGTTAAGTGTTTTAAGAAGTGGTTATTCTTTAGATTTAACTTCTTATGATTGGGATAAAGTTATAGATTATAAAAGGAATGAATTTGAAAAAAGTTGGAATAATTTTTTAGATACAAATTTTTTTGCTTATAACTTAGAGAATTCTAAATTTTATAGTTTCTCTGTTATTTTTAAATATGGATTAAAAGATGAAAATTTAAATCTTATTGGAATTAGATTTTTGGTTTTTTATTTAATTAAAGAAATACTTTCTAAAAAAATTAAAAAGGAGGGAATATATTTCAAAGACGAACTAATAGTTAATGAAGATTATATAGGATTTAATTATACATTGTTTGATTTAAAGGATGTTAAAGATGTTTATAAAATTTTTAGTAATACCTTTGAAAATTATGATAAAATTTATAACGAAATATATAATTTAGATTTGGAAGTTTATAAAAATAAAGTAGAGAAAGAAATAAAAAATTATTATGAATTTTCTATAAATCCAGTTTTGTTTTTTTTTAAGCAGCAGGTTTTTATAGCACATCCTTATTATTACTTACCTTATGGAAATTATAACAATATTAAAAAAATAACACTGAATGATATAAAAGAAATAGATTTTTCTAAGCTAAATAAGTTTTTTATTTTAATAGGTTCTCAAGCTGATAAAGTTTATCAAGATTTATTTAAAAATCAGTATTTATTTAAAAATTATAGTAATCATTATAAGGATATTTTTTATTATAATAATTTTAATAATTTCAGGGGATCTTATGATTATAGTAATTATAGGTTTATAGATATAAAAAAAACAAGGGTTTTAAATTTTTATATTCAATCAAAGAATAGTTATGATATATTTTTATTTTCGGTTCCTTCATTTTATCAAAATTATAAAGAGTATTTAGCCATGTTGATTATAGATAATTTACTCTGTGATAATTTGGTAGGGGTTTTTTATAAAGACCTAAGAGAAGATAAAGGGATTATATATTCATTGTATTCATTTTATCCTACTTTATTTTTGACTTCTTATTATTTAATAATTTTTGTAAGTGATTCATCTTCTAGTGAATTTAAGGTATTTTATACTGCTAAAAATATTTTAGAAAATATGGATAAACAAGCGAATATAGATTATGAAATAAATACTGCAAAAGTTAGAATTATTAATAAGATTTATTTAGCTTTTGATAATCCATATACTTTAGCTAATAGTTTTGTTTATTCTTTATTATATAAAAATAAATCAATAAGCCCTTTTTATTTAGTGGATAATTTATATTACTTAGATAATCAGTATATTAAGCAAGTAGCTAAAAAATATTTAAATAATTTTTGGGTATTTAGATTAGAAGGAGATAAGAATTGAATTTTAAATAAAATTTTTAAACAAGGGATATTTTTATTGAAAGTAGAATAATATAAAAAGGATGAAAGAGGTAAATATAAATAATTTAAATCAAATAGCAAATAATATTAATAACTTAATTGAGGGCTTAATAAAAAAAAGATTATATAATAATACATTTGATAAGTCCAGATTTTTAAGTATAATAAGGAATGGGTTATTAAGTGAAGATAAAAATATAAGGAAAGTTAGTACTAAATTAGTAAGAAGATTAAAATTAAATGATTTTGTTGATTATATAAGGTTTTTACTTAATGATGATGACCCTACAATAAGAGCAGTAAGTATTTTAGCACTAGCTCAAATGAGAGACATACAATCGTTTGATAAAATAAAGGAATTGTATTTAAAGGATATAAATGCTGTTAAAATAGCGGCTTTAATGTATTTTGGGGTTATTGAAACTAAAGAATCTAAGGAAATACTAATAGATGCTTTAAAAAATGGGAATGAAGAATTAAAAGAAAATGCTTTTCAGGGATTAACTTGGCATACTAAAGATCAAGATTTTAATTTAATGAAAGAATTTATATTAAAGGAGTTATCTAATCCTAATTTAGCTGCTAAATTTATAAAAAGCTTAACTGTTGTTAATAAAATAGAGATGATACCTTTTTTAGAGAGTTTAATTTTAAAATCTGATATTCCTGATAATGTTATTTTAAGTGCTATATATGTATTATCTTTAAAAAATATAAATAAGTATCTATTACTTGCTGAATCTATTTTAATAAAATATTTTAAGGAAATCCAAGATTTATCAAAACATTTGTATTTTTACCAGATAACAGCTGATAATCTATGGGAAATAAAAAAAATTCCATTAAATGAACAATATAAAATATCTGAAATTATAAATAATTATTTTACTTATTATAAAGAAAATGAATTAAAATATGTAATAAGAACAGTAAGAAATCTAAACCCTATTTTTCATAATCTTATTATAAAAATATTTAATTTAGAAAAATTAAGCATAGATTTAAAAGGAGAGTTAATTAATTTTTTAGCTTCTAAGAATATTGATAAAACTTTAAAAGTATTATTATTAGAATTTTTAAATGATGATGATTTATACATAAGAGAATTAACTTTATTTAATTTGTTATCTAGTAATCATATTAAATCTACATTAGCTTATATAGAGGAATATTTATATAAATACGAAGAATTACATTTAAAATTGATTATATTAGCTATTTTGTATTTAAATAGTTAAATAATTTAGTAATTTAATTATATCCTAAAGTTCCGATTGGGCTTGTAAGTGATGATTAAGATATATGGAGGTGTATCATTTTGAAAGTAAGCTTGTAAAGTAGAGAGGTTTTCTTAGGATACAATTGATTGAATACCTAAAAAGTTATCTCTATATTTTTTAAAGAAGTGAAAGTTTAAGTAAGTTACAAAAAGGAAGTAGTTTAAGAGGAATATTTTAGATATTTAGGTGGTTTTTATGATAGAATTTCAGGAAGTGAGCTATATATATCCTAATGGCCATAGGGCATTAAGTAATATAAATTTAGTAATAGAAAAAGGGGAGTTTGTGTTTTTAGTGGGTCATACTGGTGCAGGTAAAACTACTTTATTAAAGTTAATTTACAGAGAGATTTTACCTACTACGGGTAAAATCTTTTTTGAAAATCAGGATATATCTTTATTAACCCCTAAGCAAGTTCCTTATTATAGAAGAAGATTAGGTATTGTTTTTCAAGATTTTAAATTGCTTAATTATAAAACTGTTTTTTATAATGTTTCTTATCCTTTGGAGGTTACTTTAGTTCCTTTTAATGAGACTATAAGGAAGGTAATGAAAGTTTTAAAAATAGTGGGATTATTAGAAAAAAGGAATTTTTATCCGGATGAATTATCTGGTGGTGAGCAGCAGCAAGTTTCTATTGCAAGAGCTATTGTAAATAATCCTTCTTTATTGATAGCAGATGAACCTACAGGGAACTTAGATGAAAAATCGGCTTATAAGGTTATGGATATTTTACAAGAAATTAATAATATGGGAACTACTGTTATTGTTTCTACTCATAACCTTGAAATAGTAAAAAAATTAAATAAAAGAGTTATTCAATTAGAAAATGGATACCTTAAAAACGATACTAAATCATTAACTTACACTTCATTAATATAATAAATATGTTTAGATTTTGTTATTATTTTAAATCTAAAAAAAATCTTACAAAGTTAAACAATATAATAAAGTATTTAAAAAATGAGTTGAAAATTGATTATATTGATATTGTTAATTTAAAAAAAATTATAAAAAATATGAAGCTGGATAATTCTAAGTTTTTTGTTTTTTTTATTGATGATTTAGATGATGATTTACTTTATTATCTAAAAAGCTTAGGTAATATTATTAGTGCTATATTTTTTGTTATTTCAAGAGATTCTTCTTTAGATTTAATTCAAAATTTATATACTAAACTCTACACTTCTTTTGATATTAACAAACAAAATATATTAGTGGATATTATAAATTTTGATAATTTGAATAAAAATGAATTTTATTTTAAATTAAAAATGGTTCTAATTAATTTAGTTAGTTTATTTTTTAATTCTCAATTAGAAATAATGAAGGATCAGGATGTTTATTTAATAATAAAAAATTTTATAAATAATTTAGCTAAGTGTAGCTTGGTAAAAAAAACTTTTATTTATTCTGTTAATCCTTTTAATAGAGTTTCTAATTTATATTTTAATGAAGATTTAGAGTTATCTAAAAAAAATGAAAGGCAAAATATTATAAATATTTTAAAAAATTATTATATTACTTTAAGGAATTCTAAAAATAATTTTTTATTTGATAAAAAAGAAAATAGGGTTTTATTTTTATCAAGGATATTTAAAAAAAAAGTAGAATCCGTTTTAATATTAATGTTAGAATTAGATAAGGATGATAAATCTTTAAATATTTTTTTAGAAGCTATTGAAAATAATAATAATTTAAGAAATATAGTTGATTTTATAAATGAGAGGTTGTTATTTAAATATGATTTAGAGCATTATTCACAGGAAATAAAGACTATATATAATGTTAGTTTATCATTTACTAATTTACATACTGAGGATGAGTTAATGAAATTGATAGTAAAGAAAGCTAAAAATATATTTAAAGCAGATGTTAGTAGTATTATGCTTTTAAATGAAAATAATGAATTATATATTTATTATTCAGAAGGGTTAAAACCTGAAGTAATAAAGAATACTAGGCAGAAATTAGGGCAAGGTATTGCTGGAATTGTTGCATTAACAGGGCAATCTTTAATTATCAATGATATAAATACTTATTATACTGATATGGATTATGAAAAGGAATTTAGGAGTTCTATTGTAGTTCCTTTGAAGGTTAAAGATAATAAAGTTATTGGGGTTTTAAGTATATCTAAGTATAGTCAGTATCCTTTTAGTGAATCGGATATGCTCACTTTGTATAATTTAGCTACTATTGCTGCTGCTACTATTGAGAAAGCTAAACTGTATTCTGAAGTACAAAATTACGCTCAAAAATTAGAAGAAACTTATTTAAGTACTGTAGAATCATTAGCTAAAGCTTTTGAGGCTAAGGATAGGTATAATAAAGGACATATGGAAAGAGTATTAGAATATGGTTTAGCTATTGCTTCTGAATTAGATCCTAATTTATTAAACGATGATGTACTAAAATTATCCTTATTATTTCATGATATTGGAAAAATAGAGGTACCTGATTATATTTTAAATAAACCAGCTAAATTAACTCCAGAAGAATATGAAATAATAAAAAGGCATCCGGTAGCTGGAGAGGAGATATTAAAACCTGTAAAATTCCTACAAGAGGTAGCTAAAGTTATTAGACAACATCAAGAAAGGTGGGATGGTAAAGGTTATCCTGATGGTTTAAAAGGAGAAGAAATACATTTGTATGCGAGGATAGTGGCAGTTGCTGATGCCTTTGATGCTATGACTAGTGATAGGAGCTATAGAAAAGCTATGAAAATAGAAGAGGCCGTAGAAGAAATTCTACGAAATAGTGGGACTCAGTTTGATCCTAAAGTGGTTGAAGCTTTTTATAGAGCTTATGAAAACGGATTAATAGTAGTTGAAAATACCTCAGAAAATATTGAAAATAATCAAAAAACTGAAAAAATTTAGTATTTATTATGGAAATTACTTTTGCGTTTCCCCAAATTTTTTTATTAGGCTTTATTCTAATTCCCGCTGTTATTATTTTTTTAATTGTATATTATTATAACAGAAAAAAAAGTGTTATATTGTTTTCAGAATATAGGACTTTAGAAAAAATAGCTGTAAGTAAAATATCTTTTAAAAGATTTTTTATAGTATTTTTGGATTTATTAGCAATGTTTATATTATTTTTAGCATTAGGTAGGCCACAAGCACCTGTGACTTTACCTGCTAGTGGTTATGCTGTAGGTATTATTGTAGATATTTCTGGTAGTATGATGGCTACTGATTTCTGGCCTAGTAGAATTTCTGTTGCTAAAGATGCTGCAAAAATATTAATCAATAATTTAAAAGGTAATTTTGAGGCGTGTTTAGTTACTTTTAATAACAATGTTTTTGTTAATCAGGCATTAACTAATTCAAAAGAAGATTTATTATTAGCTTTATCATTAGTTAACGCTAATTATGGAGGTACTGCTATAGGGGATGCTATTATTACTACTTTAGCTATCTTAGAGAATTCTTCTATGCCTCATAAAGTTATTGTTTTATTAACAGATGGAGAAAACAATGCTGGTATTGATCCCATTATTGCTGCTAAAAAAGCTAAAGATAAGAAAATTCCCATTTATACTATCGGTTTAGGTACTTCTACAGGTGCTTATATTCCAGGAATACCTTATCCTGTTAGAATAGATGAAGCTACTTTAAAAGAAATTGCTAAATTAACTGGTGGAGAATATTATTATGGTAATAATGTAGAAAACTTAAAGAAAGCTTATAAAATTGTATCTGAGAAGGTAGGAAAAATAAAAAAGAACCAGGATATCTCTTCTGTATTTGCTGGTATAGCTTTTTTTATATTATTAGTAAAATTGATTTTAAATTCACTTTTAATTAGAACTATAGAAGTTTAATAGAATGGAGGGATGGTAAAATTGGAACCTTTAATAATAACGGTGGCTTTAACGGGAGCTGAGGTAAAAGTAAGTGATAATCCTTATCTTCCTGTTACCCCTGAGCAGATTGCTAAAGATGCTATAGAGTGTTATTATGCAGGTGCTAGAATTGCTCATATTCATGTAAGAGATAATGAAGGTAATCCTTCAGCTGATATTAATTTATTTAAAAAGGTAAAAGATTTAATAAATAAAGAGGTTCCTATGTTAGTTCAATTTACTACAGGTGGGGCTATTGGGATGACGGAAGATGAAAGAGCTAAAGTATTAGAATTGTTACCTGATATGGCTACTTTAAATATGGGATCTATTAATTTTGGGAATGAAGTGTTTATAAATTCTCTTAATTTTATTGAGAAATTAGCATTAAAAATGAAGGAATTAAATATAAAACCTGAGATTGAAATTTATGATTTTGGTATGTTAGAAACCTTAGTTTATTATGTAAAGAGGGGGTATATTGAAGAGCCTGTTTGGGTTGATTTTGTGTTGGGTATAAAAGGAGGTGCTCCTGCTGAAGCTAATATATTAATTAATATGATTGATTATCTAAAATTAAAGGGAATAAAATTTTACTGGTCAGTTGCTTCGGTAGGTAAAAACCAATTACCTATGAATATTTTAGCTATTGTACTTGGTGGTAATGTAAGAACAGGATTAGAAGATAATATTTATTATCACAAAGGTATCTTTGCTACTAATTTATCTCTTACTCAAAGGATAGTTAGAATAGCTAATGAAGTTAATAGACCTATTGCTGATATTGATTACGTTATTAATACTTTGAATATAAAATCTAGATTAAAAAATAATTTACCTTAAATTAAAGAGTCTTTATTAGAATTATCTAAAAAAGGAGGATGGTTTTAATGAGTAGTGAATTTAAAGAAAATGTTAAACAAAAAATTATTGAAAAATTAAAGAAATTATCTCAGGAAGAACAAGATAAGCGTGAAAAAATTCAGGAAACTAAATTAGAAGGTGGCGATAGTATTGATAATCAAGATTATCAATTTAATTTGGAATCTTTATTAAGAATTCAACAGCAAAAAATGGAATTAAAAGAAAGATTAGAACAATTGGAACAATTGGAACAAAATCAAATTAGTACCAAATCCAAAACTAAGCAAAAAGAAGAAATTATATCTTTATTAGGTAAAAAATTTAAACTTGAGGTTAATTATAATAATAAAAGTGAAATAATTCAAGTTGAAATAGTATCATTATATGAAGAAATTGAGATAGATGAAAATAATAATATATATAAAATAACTACTGATTCTCCGTTAGCTAAAGCTATTAGAAAGTATCTCAATGAGGTTAAAGATATATCTAAATTAAAAAATTTAGAATTTACTTTAAATATAAAGGAAAATTTAATTAAATACAGAATATTAGAAAATTTGAATTAAATTAGAAGGGGTGTTTATTTATATGAGGACTATAGAAAAATTAGAAGAAATAGCTCATGAAGTTATGGAGATGCTTAGCGGTTATAAATTAGATGATGAAGAAGCTTTTTATATAATTGGTTATATTGAAAGAAGTTTATATATTCAATTACTTGAAAAAACTTTAGAAGAGTATGGACTTATTGAAACTGAAGAAGATCTAGAAGATAATAATGATGAAAATATAAAGTAGTTTTTTTTATTTTGTTAATTTTTTTTATTTTGTTAAATTTAGGATTGAAATATCTAGTCTTTTAATTATTATTTGTTAGTGATTAAATTTATTTAAGAAAAATTTCTAAACAAAATTTATAAATAAAATTTATAAATAAAATTTGGGAGAGATAGTTATGAAAGGAGTGGCAATTAATTTCTTAAGTAACCTAAAAATGAGAATATTGCTTTTATTAATCTTTTTTTTATTTATTTTTATTTTTTTATCTTCCTTTAAGTATTATGTTATAAATGTGTTTAATGAGAAAGAGTTAATTTCTCAAAAAATTTTATTTTCTAATAATACTTATAAAGTTATTAAAAATATCTTTGAAAGTTATAATACTAATGAATATGAAAATTCGATAAATATTCAAAAAAAAGTTATTATTATTGATTTATATAAAAAGTCTTATAAAGAGGTTGTTATTGATAATAAATATAAATATATACTTCCTTTAAATTTTAGTACTACTAAGTATCAGTTACTTTCTTATATTGATGATATCATATCTAAGGATTTTTATAATAATAATAAAAAGGTAAAATATAAGATTCATAAATTTAATTTTGTAAAAGATAAAGTTATTTATGTTTATTTACTTAATTCTATTGATTTTAATTTTGGTGATAAAAAAATTACTATTTATTATTACAAAGATCAACAAAATTATAAATCTAAAATATACTCTAATTTAAGAAGCTATATCTATGAAAATTTTTATACACTAATTAATAATAAAAATATTAAACTTGAAAAAATTACTGATATTGATATATTAAACAGAAATGAATATCAATTAGTTTCATTGGAAAATAATAGCGAGGACAATTATAATTTAAATATAAAAGATTATCAATTAAATTTTAAGGCTCAAATAAGTTATAAAAAAAATATTCAATACAATGTAATTTATAAATATACTGATAAACTACCATTAGGAACTCAAAAGGTATTAATTAATGGTCAAAATGGTATTTGTATTGTTAAAGAATTAAGGAATTATAGATCTTGTGATGAATATGGAATTATTTATCAAAGTGAGATTATTTTAAGAAAACCTGTAAATAAAATAGTTTTAGTAGGTATAAAAGAATTAAACTTAAAAGAGGATATGATTTTGAAAGTTTTAGAGATGGAAGCAAGTGGTTATACAGGTGGGGTTGGTAATGTTGGGTATTTTACATCTACGGCTCATAGAGTTAGAAAGGGGGTAGTGGCTGTTGATCCTAATGTCATAAAATTAGGTACAAAATTATATGTTAAAGGTTATGGACATGCTCAAGCTTTGGATGTAGGATCTGCTATTAAAGGTAATAAAATAGATCTTTATTTTGAAACTTATCAAGAAGCTATTAAGTGGGGACGAAGAAAAGTTAAAGTTTTTATTCTTAAAGATTAAAAAAAACTAAACAGTATATAGGAAGGAGGTTTATAAATGGAAAGAACATTAATTATACTTAAACCTGATGCTATTCAAAGGAAATTAATTGGAAAGATTATAAGCCGTTTAGAAGATAAGGGTTTTAAAATTGTTGGTTTAAAAATGATTAAAATTAATGAAGATTTAGCTAAAAAACATTATGAAGCTCATGTAAATAAACCATTTTTCCCTTCTTTATTGAATTTTATTACCTCTACTCCAGTTATTGTTATGGTTTTAGAAGGTGTAGATGTAGTTAATCAGGTTAGAAAATTAGTAGGTGCTACTGATTGTAAAAAAGCTGAAGTCGGGACTATTAGATTTGATTTTGGTTTATCTATTCAAAATAATTTAATTCATGCTAGTGAAACTATTCAGGATGCTAATAGGGAAATATCCATCTTTTTTAATCAAAATGAATTATTTGATTATAAATTATTACTTGATGAAATAATATATTAGATTTTTTATCTTTTATTTTTTATTAATTTTTTTAGTTTTTTTACCTAAAAGAATGAAGTTATTAATAATAACTTATTTTTTTCCTCCTTTAAATTCTATTGCTTCTTTAAGATTATATTCTTTTGCTAAATATTTAACTGAATTTGGTTTGGATGTAACTGTTTTTACTGCTCCTAAAAAAGTTAATAATATGGATTATTCTAGTAATTTTTTTGTTAATAATGGTTATAAATTGATTGAATTACCTATTCCTAAAGTTTTTAAGATTATATCTATAAATAAGTTAGTTAATAAATTTGCGGTAATAACTGGAGCTTATTATAAAAATAGGTTTCCAGATGATAGTGATAGGTGGTTAAAACCAGCTTTTAATTACTTAAAAAATTTTTATTTTGATATAGTTATAAGTAGTTATGGACCTTATGTATGTCATAATATTGCTTTATTATTAAAAAAAAAATTTAATGTAAGGTATTGGATAGCTGATTTTAGAGATCTTTTTACTGATAGCCCTATTTATACGGGGATTCCTATTTTTTATCCTATTGAGAAAAAAATGGAACAAGAGTTTTTTAATAATTCAGACTTAATTACTGTTGTATCTCAAGCTATGAAAAAAGTTTTATCTAATAAAACTAATAATCCTATAGAGGTTATATATAATGGTTTTTTTGAAGAAAATTTTTCTTTTATTAATGTTAATGATTTTTCTTTTAATTCTATAAAAAATAGTTCTATTATTAATATATTTCATAATAAGAATATTTTTAAGATTGTATATACTGGTACTTTTTATAAATCTCAAAAAATTACAAATTTACTTTTAGCTATTAATCAATTAAAAAATGAAGGAATAATAAATGCTAATAATTTCAGATTAATTATAGCTGGTAGTTATGATATAATCAGTGAGATTAAAAAATATAATTTAGGTGATATTTATATTTATTTGGGGTTAGTTAGTTTTAGTGATAGCTTAAAGATACAATATTTAAGTGATATATTATTACTTCCTTTAGAAGAAATTGATATTTCAAAATATAACAATACAAAAAACATTAATAAATACAAAGGGATATTAACTGGGAAACTTTTTGAATATTTGGGGTTGAATTTATATAAATTAACTCCTATATGGGTTATAAATAAAACTATTGATAGTGAGAAAATAGAGATACTAAATAAAAGCGGAGTAGCTACTATATTTTTTGATGATATTAATAAATTAAAATCCTATTTAGTTAAGGCTATTAAAAGTAAGGAAGAATTTTTAAGAGAATACAATGTAAATACAGAATTCATAAAGCAATTTAATAGGAAAGATCAAGCTAAGAAACTTTATAATATAATCCTTGATTTAGTAAAAAACATTTACTTTAATATAATATAATTGATAGTGGGTAATAAATGATTTAAGTATGACGGATGATAAGAGTAAGTAATTAGAAGAGTAAGTTTATAATCTAGAAAGAGTATAGTAGAGTATTTAAGCAGTGCTGTTGGTTTAGAGAATTTTTAGGTTAGAAGGACAAAATCCATAATAAAACATATAAATGCGTAAGTTCTATTATAATTAGAAATAAGAAAATAATTTATTTTCTAAATTGCTGAAACTATTTTTAAGTTCTTTTAAATTTACAATTAATTTGTTTTCTTTTTCAAGAATTATGTTATAATCTTTCATTTTTTTGATACTTCTTATTATTACTTCATATGAAATCCCTAAGAAATTAGCAATTTTTTTAATAGGTAGATTTAATTGATAAATAAGATTATTTTCATTATTATATTCAGGATAATCTTGAATATTTTTTAAATCTATTTTATAATAATTTTTTAAGTAAAAATAAATAAAAAATAAGAGTTTATTGTAGCTATCTAAGTTTCTTAAATTTAGTTCTGTTATAATGCTTTGTTGGTGTTTATTTAAGATATATTTATAAAATATTTTTTTTAAGATAAAATCTGATTTTGGAAGTAAAAAGATGGTTGATTTTTCCCTAAATAATATGTTTATTTTTAATTTTTCATTAAAAATAAGAGGGAAATAGATAATGTCATAGGGAAATATAAAATCTATTATTAAATCTTTATAAGGGTTATAATAATATCCAAAACCATTAATCAAGAAAACAATATTATTACTAAATATTTCATCATTTATACTAATTTCAAGTAATCTTTTTAATTTTTTTTTCTGTAAATTTTTATAAAAATAATCTTCTATCTCTTTTATATTTTTTGGATCCTTTTCATCTAAGAACGTTGCTATATTATCTATCAATTTTTTTAGTAATTCTAAATCTTCTTGATTTGATTTATTTTTGTTTATTTTTTTATGTATTTTGGTTTCTTTGTATTTTTTAGGTTTATCTACTTTTTTGTTAATGGTTTCTTTTTTTAGCAATTTAGGAGTATCTATTTGGGGGGGTACGTTTATAGGTTTAGTTTCAATTGCTAATGAACTATTTTCAATATTTTCATAATTTTCATTTGTTTTTGTGGAATTTAATTCAGGATTATCTTCTTCTAAATCTATATCTAAGTCAAAAATGAAATCAAGAATAGGATCTTGTTTTTTATTTTTATTTTTACTATTTCCTTTATTCATGCTTTTTAGCTTAAGTTTTTGTTTATATACTAATCTTTTTTTATAAATAACAATTTTAATAAAATTTTCCTTATATATATGTTATCCTTTAGCAAAATATCTCCTTGTAAATAAATAAAAAGGTAAATATAGTTTTTTTTTACTTCTATAAGATCTAATTTAAAATTCTCTATATTTTTTTCTTGAATTTTTTTTTCATTTATCTCTAGATTAATTATTTGGGATGTGTTTAAGTTATAGACTAATTTTAGCGTTATAAATTCATATGGGATTTTATATAGCTTCATATTAGGAATATAATTATTAGTTATAACTTTTCCTTCTAAATAAATAAGATTTTGAATTATTTTTATTTTACTTTCTGATCTTCCGTAAAATTGAGTGTTAATTTTATTTAAAGTTTTATCATAAAAATTAAACATTATAATTTGATTTTTAAATGATGGTAATTCAGTTAAAGAATAATAATTCCCACTTTCTAAATTAATTATTTTTTTATCGTTATGAAAAAAATAATTGAAAACTAAAAAATATATTAATAAGATTATAAAAAAAATAAATATTAAAATTATTGAGCTATTGTTTTTGTTTTCCATTATTTACTTAGCAATTGATATAACTAAAATAGATAGTAATAATGTGATTAAATAAAATATAATAGCTGTTTGTTTTTGAGATAAACCAGATTTTAATAGTATATGATGTAAATGCTCTTTATCGGGTTTGAATATGGGTTGTTTTTTTATTAATCTTCTTATTATAGCCAATGTAGTGTCTAAAATAGGTAAAGCAAATATTAAGATTGGTATAATAAATGAAATAATAGTAGCTTTTTTGAAGTATCCTAATATGGATATAACTGCCATAAATAAACCTATAAATAAGCTACCTGTGTCTCCTAAAAAAATCTTTGCAGGATTAAAATTATATCTTAAAAACGCTAATAAAGCTCCAGCTAAAGAAAAAATAATTATAGCTAACACAGTTTGTCCATTTATTATAGCTAATATCCCCAGAGTTATAGATATTATAAATGCTACTCCACTTAATAATCCATCTAATCCATCTAATAAATTTATAGCATTCATTAATCCTACTACCCATAAAATTGTAAATATATAACTAATTATTTCATTTAATGAAATTATTGTACTATTAAAAGTAAAAAATTCTACTTTAGTGCCTGTAAAAAACAATATATTAGCTATAAGTATTTGAATAAGCAGCTTTTTTATAGCACTTAAATCTTTTATATCGTCTAATATACCTGTTATTAATATTATTATAAAAGATAAAATTAAGCCTACTATTTGAGTAAATTTATATTTGAAATACTTTAGTACTAAAAAATTAGGATCAAATATATATAAAGAAGCTAAATAGAGTAAAGAAGTAAAAAGAACACTAATTATAATTGATAATCCACCTATTCTAGGAATAGGTTCTTTATGAATTTTCCTTATATCTGGTTTATCTACTATATTATATTTATTTGCTAATTTTATTACAAATGGGGTAGTTATTAAACATATTACTAAAGATGTTAAAAAAACTAGAAAGTATATTGTCATAAATTACTAATACTCTTCTTCTATTTGAGTTATTTTAATTATTCTATTTAAGTGTCTATTACCTTCAAATTCAGTTTTAATAAAGGTATCTACTATATCTTTAGCTAATTCAAAACCTATTATTCTTTGACCTAAGCACAAGATATTAGCGTTATTATGTTGTCTAGCTAGTTTAGCAGTAGTTGAATTATAACATAATGCTGCTCTTATCCCCTTTATTTTATTAGCAGCTATTGACATACCTATACCTGTACCACATATTAATATCCCTATTGAATCTTCTTCTTTTAAAACATTTAAACTAACTTCTTTAGCATAATCAGGATAATCACAACTTTCATAACTATCTGTTCCTACATTTATAACTTCTATTTCCTGGTAATTATTTTTTAAAAAATTAATTAAAAAATCCTTAAGATCCTTACCTGCATGATCGTTTCCTATAAATATTTTCTTTACTTTTTTATTCATATTAACTACAAATTAATAGAATGTTATTTAATTATAAGTAATCAGAAATGTTTTTAAGATAATCTTCTTTTGTGATTTTTAGGTAAAATTTTTGATTATCTTGATTATATATTTTAAATCCTGCTTTCTCAAAACATCTTTTAGCTGGAACATTAAAAATAGCAGTATCTAATATAATTTGAGTAACATATTTATATTCTTCAAAGATTAATTTAATTATTTTTTTCATACTAATTGTACCAATGTTTTGGTTCCATAATTTTTTATCACCTATTACTATTCCTAATCTAATTGTATCATTACTCTCAAAAGCTAATTGTATAAACCCAATTGTTTTATTATTATATTTAATAGCTTTAAAATTAGATTTATTTAAAAACATGGTTTTCTTAAGTTTTGATACGTTTTCTTGAACTTGTTTAGTAATTTCTACTACCCCAAATGCTTTTTTTACTATTTCATCATCTTCTAAGTATTTAAAAAAAATAAAAATATCTACTATATTTGAATTTTTCAATTCTATTTCCTCGGGTAAAATTTTTTTTATTCTTTCTAACATATTAAAACTAAATAACATTGAAATTTAGATAACATTTGCTCTAAGTAAGTTTTTATATAGATTAAGTAAAGCAGCGTAATTACAGATCCTACCTATCCCGTTTGGTACAATTGATACCCCTTGAGCTTTATTTATTAAATCATTTAAATTAACATCACCATATATTTTATTATCATAAACTTCAAAACCTACATCAATAACATAAGCACCATTCTTTATATAATCTTTATTTACTAAATTAATTACTCCTGTTGAACTTATTAAAATATCTCCTATTTGACTTTTGTTTTTTATATCTTTGGTATATTTATTAAATAAGTAAATACTTGATCCAAATTTTAAAAACATTGCACCTATTGAAAAACCTGTATATAAACTATTCCCTAATATAACTATATCTTTTTTAATATAGTCAATATTATAGTAATCCAACATTATTTTAACAGCATTTGCTACTGACGGAATTATAACTTCATCCAAATTATTACTATCCTTTGATAAAAATTCATAGTAATTTATAGGATTTAAACAATCAATATCTTGGTACCTATTTATTTTTAAAAATATTTCAACTTGATATTCTTTATAACTTGGAGGTAATGGTAATTCTATATTTATACCTATTGTATCTTTTTCATTGCTTATTTTACTAATTAATTCTATAAAATCTTTTACTTTTATAATATTGGGATTTATTTCTATTAATTTGGAATTAATTAACGAATTTTTTGTTTTTATATTATGAAATATTCTTTGCTGATTTTTTGAAAAATAATTATTTTTTGAAGTAGTAAAATAAATTATATAAACATACTTATCTTCATAATTGAAATTAACCTTCTCAAATTTTTTTAATAGCTCTTGTTTGTAATTCTTTATAAAATCTGCATTTAATATTTTTGTTTCTATTTTATTGGTCATTAATTCATTCATTTTTTTTATTATTTTAATTTTTATTCAAATTTTAATTTTTATTCAAATCTATTTGTTTGTAATTTGAAGGTATTTCAAAATATTTTTTATTATATTCAATAAATTTTATTTCTTTTAGTAAGGTTGTAGATGATAATTTATCATTTTCAAATAAATTATATTTTATAGGTATGTTTTCTTTAGAAACTTTAGAAGCTAATTTATTCCCTAAATCATTAAAATTATTAAATTTATTAAATAAATTAGATTCCAAGTATAACTTTTTGAAATTTTCTTGATCTTTAGATGAAATTAATTTCTTATAATTTAGTGTATATAATTCTATTAATTTTTTATTATTATAAAAAACAGAATATTTTTCACAAACTAAATTACCGACTTTTTCATTACCTTCTTTTTTTATAGTTGAATTATTTATTATTTCTTTTATTTGTTTTTCTGAACTTAGAAAAGTATCTATATTTTCTTGGGGAATTATAGCATAAACTTTTTGGATATTATCTATAATATAAATATTTAATTTGTTGCTATTATCATCTATAATAATACTTGTATCTGTTACTATTTGATTATTTGATAATTCCATTGCATTAATTTTTATTTTATTTTCTGATATGTAAAAATCTACTGTATTTTTAATATCTTGTTGATAGTTTTCAGTATTTTCAGGTAATTTTGTGTCTTGAGGTGATTTTAAATCTAAAGTGTCCATAATATAATTAGTTTCTAATTTATAATATAACACTATATTGTTACTTTCAGAATAAATAAAAATAATTGAAAATATAATTGTAACTAAGAAAGAAAAAATAGCTAAAAAAGAAAGATGTAATTTATTTTTATTTTTCATTTTTTATCCCCTTTTTTCTATTAAACTTATTAAACACTTTATAAAGATATCATTATCATTTAATAATTCTATTCTATAAAAATTAATTCCTTTTTTTAAGACGTTTTCTTTTAAAACTATATCAATGTCATATAAAACTTCCAAATGATCATTAATAAATCCAATTGGACAACTTATAACAGTTTCTATTGAGCTGTCTAGTTCTTCTACTATTTCTAATATATCAGGACCTAACCACTTTTCCTTAGCATAACTGGGAATACTTTGATAACCTATAGCATATTTAATTATACCTATTTCTTTCACTAATTTCTCTACTATTTCTTTTATTTGAATAATATAAATATCATTTTGTTCTAGTATTCTATAAGGCAGACTATGGAAACTGAATAAAAATAAAACTTTATCATCTATTTTCAAATTGTTGCTTTTTAAGACTTTAAATATATTTTCTTTAAAACCATTAATTAAATATTCATTTAAGTGATAACCATATATGTAATTAAATTTTATTTTTTCACTTTTTGTTCTTTCAAAATAATCTTTAATATTATAATTTGAATAATATGGAGATAAAATAATAGCATAAGATTCAGTAATATTATCTTGTTCCATTTGCTTTACAACTTCTTCTATATAAGGATTAATATGTTTAAAAGCTAGATAAACTTTATATAAATTAGGGTATTTTTTATCTAATTCAGTTTGAAGTTTTTTAGCTAATGATAAAGATATATCATTTAGAGGGCTTTTTCCCCCTATTTTTATATATTTTTCTTTTAATTCTTCAAGTAGTTCTTTAGTTAATTCTTTTCCTTTTAAGATATGTCTATAGTATCTTTCTACATCATCTAAAGTATAAATAGTTCCATAACTTAGTAATAAAATTCCTTTTTTCATATATAATTAATTAAAAACTCCTTTCTTTAAACTCTCCTGTATTATAATCATAGTATCCTATTTTTTTTACTTGTATTTTAATAGGATAATTATCTTGATAAAGATAATAAGGATCATAGTAATTATAATAATAAGTTGAATAACTTTGAGAATTAGAATAATAAAAATTGGAATAATTTGAGTAATTAGAATGTCTTGAAGAATTTGAAGATTTAAAGCTTATAGAATTTGAAGATTTGTAATAATCATTAAAAAAAAGATTATAATAAACATAGGAAGGATAGCAAATTGTTTTATACTTTTGTATATAATTACTTGAAGTATTAGAATTATATATAGGATATAATTCAACTGCTCTTATAGGATAAAGAGCATTTGAATGATTATAATTAGTATCGTTACTTTTATATTCTACATACTTATATGTAATGCATATGTTATTAGGATAGTAATTATTTAAACAATAGCTTCTTATATAATTACTATTTTTTGATTTAGCAAGAGAATAATCTTTTAAATAAAACATTATAAATGATAATATTAAAATAAATATATATAAATCAATTTTTAATTTTATTTTATTTACTTTATTTATTTTACTCATTTTTCCTACCCCTACTTCTTACTATTTACTTTATTTATTTAATTTTTTAAAGATATTGAATAAATAGTAAATAAATATTGGTTAAATAATTGTTAATAAATAATGGATTTGATAGTAGGTTTAGGTTCTCTTGAAGCTAAAGCATCATTTATTCTTTTTACAGGAGTAGTTAATGGAGCTTCCTTTAATATTTCTGGATTTGTTTCTATTTCTTTGATTACATTTTCAAAAGATTTTACAAAATTATCTAAGCTTTCTAAACTTTCTGTTTCTGTAGGTTCTATCATTAAACATTCCTCTACAATTAATGGGAAATAAACAGTTGGAGGATGTACATTATAATCTAATAACCTTTTAGCTATATCAAAAGCTTTTATTCCCTTTGATTTATAGTTAGAAGCAGATAATACAAACTCATGACAACAGAAACCCTTATATAAATCTACAAAATAATTTTTTAATCTTAATTTTAAATAATTAGCATTTAATACACTATTTTCAGCTACTTTATTTATTTGATTCCCATAGCTTAATATATAATTCAGTGCTCTAATTAAAACTAAAATATTTCCCCAAAAATCCCTTATCATTCCTATACTATCTGGGTAATCAAAATCTAAATTAAATACATTATTTTTTAGAGAAATTCTAGGGATAGGTAAAAAAGGAGCTAAAAACTCTTTTACAGCAATGGGACCACTGCCTGGACCCCCTGAGCCATGCGGAGTAGAAAAAGTTTTGTGTAAATTAAGATGTAACATATCAAAACCCATATCCCCAGGTTTTAATTTACCTATTATTGCATTAAAATTTGCACCATCATAATACGTTAATATATCATTTTCTTTACATATTTTAGTAATTAATTCTATATTTTTTTCATATATTCCTAATGTATTTGGATTAGTTATCATAAATACAGCTATATTTTCTTTGTTTTGATTAATATAATCTGTTAAATCCTGTAAATCAATTTGTCCTAAGGTATTACTTTTTATAGTTTTTACTTCAAAATTAGCCATTGTAGCTGATGCGGGATTGGTACCATGTGCACTGTCTGGAATTAATACTATCTTTTTTCTATTTTTATCTCTGTATTTTTTTTCAAAATATTTTTTAGCAATTAATAAAGAAGCATACTCTCCATGTGCTCCTGCTGCTGGTAATAAACTAACTTCATCCATTCCTACTAATTCCTTTATGTAATTTTCTAATTCTTTTAATATTTTTAAAATCCCTTGGATATTTTCTTTATTTTCCAAAGGATGTAAATTTAATAACCTTTTATCCTTAGCTATATAATCATTTATTTTGGGATTATATTTCATTGTACAAGAACCTAATGGATAGATACCTACATCTATCGCCCAGTTTTTTCTACTTAAATTAGTAAAGTGTCTAACAACTGTTAATTCATCTAAATTAGGATAAGTTAAATCATCTCTTACTTTATTTAATATTTTTGATTTATCATTTATATTAGCTTGTAAAAATTCTATTAGATTATCATTTATATAATTTGAAGCTAAATTATTGGTTTTAAAAAAATTAATTATTTCACTTAAGCCTTTTTCTTGATTTAGTAACATTTTAAATCAACTCTTTCTCCCCCTTTTTAAATTTTCCTAAATTAAGCTAAATTCCTCTTTTTGGATTGTATCTATTAAATTAAAATTCTGATTAGTTAATAAATTTAAATATGGAATTTTTATCCTTTTTATAGTTGAGTTAGTATTATAAAAAATGAAATTGTTTAGTTTATCATTATAAATTCTTATTTTTGAATAATTGTATATTTCTTCATCATAAAACAAGCTATAAACATAATCTTTATAAATAAACCGTATTTTTTTAAATAACGAATCTATAAAAAACAAAGTAGGTATGCTATAATCTTTTAAAAAAGAAATAGATAAAATTTTACCTTTAATATTTTCATAACTGTTTAAACCTTTTAATTTAATATGATAGCTTTTAGCTGTATTTATATTTAAGTATCTTATAGCTGAGTATTGATTATCGCTTACAAATATGATATCTTCATTTATTGTAATATCTTTTATATTTCCCCATATAGTTTCTCTCCACTCACCATCTACTATTCTCTTCTCAAATGAAATATTAGATCCTGAAACATTATAAGGAAATAAATTAACATCTTCAAAAATATTAAATAATTGCATATATTCTGGAATTATTTTATAAAAGTAAATTCTATTAAATGAACTTAATATTATAAAGTTTTTAGCTAATCTTACATGGATTATATTATCTATTTTTAATTTATACTCTTTTTCGTTTATTATTTGAATTTGGTTATTTTCTATTAGTAATTTATAAAAAATTAATTTTTTATTCAATAAAGAGTAGATTGCTAAGATAAATTCTTTATTATCTAAATAAAAAATATCAAACGATATAAAATCATTTTTAAATTCTATTGTTTTTTTTAAATTAAAATCTAAATCAAAAAAAACTAAATAACTACTTAAATTATTATAAAAACAAACTAAAATTAAATTTCCTTCTGGTTTAAATTCTACAATGTTTTTCCTACTTAATATATAATAATCTTTTTGATCATATTCATTTATGATAAAATTATTAATCAAAAACGAGTTATTACAGATATTATTTTCAAAGTTTTCCTCTGTAAGAAAAAATACTTCCTTTTTATTAAAACCAAAAATTACTGGTTTTAAAGTTAAATTTAAATTAGTATCAATTACTTCTAAAGTAGAATTTTTATTTGTAAGAATATATTTTTTATTGTCTTTATAAAATTCAATTTCAAATATATCAAATAGAATATAACTAGGATAGTTTAAATCGTATACTAAATAATCTTCATAATTCTTTACTTTATGAAAAATTATTGGTATTAAATTAACTTTTTTATTCAACTCCTCTAATTTTTTTTGAAACTTTAGTAATAATTGTATATTGTATAACTCTAAATTAAAAAATAAAAAAAGTTTAGAATTATCTAATTGAAATAAGTAATTTGTATTTAAAGGTAAGAATTTTAGATTAAAAAAATCTTTTAAATCTTTTATTTTTTTTATCATAACTAAGAATATTATATGTAAAATGTTTTGTACCATTTATCAAATATATTGGTTTTTCCCATTAAATAAAAATAAGAATTATCTAATTCGATTTTTATTGTTTCTTTAGGTTTAAGAATTAAATTATTTAAAATTTGCCCATCTTTGATTATTATTAATTCATTATTATCCAAATTTTCTATATATATTTTTTTATCTTTAAAAATTTGGGGTTTATATTTAATAGAATGTGGTGCAATAAAAGTTATTCCTATTAAATTATCTATATCTAAATCTATAAATATCCCATTTAATGATAAGAAATATCCTGTAGTTCCAAATTTTGAGAAAACTAATAAACCATCTGATAACTCCTGTATATATATATCAGAATCATTTATATAATATCTTAATTTAACTGGTTTATAATAAATTTTACTTTTTATAAATATGTCCCCTATAAAATACTCTTCTATATCCCTTATCGTTAGTTTCATAAAAAATCCTTTTAAATAAATAGAATTATTATAATCAATTAAAATTTTATTCACAAAATTATCAATATTATTTATATAGTCTTTATCATAGAAACAATAAAAACCTTTACTACCAAAATTTATTGGAAATACAAAGATATTTAAATTAGATTTAATTTTTTTTTTAACTAAAGATTTTTTTATTAAAGATAAAGAATTAAATAATGTTCCATCTCCACCAAGGGTAATTAAAAATATTTTTGAATCTTCTCTTAATGATAAATTGTCATTAAATTTTTCACTATCCTTTATAATATCATATATCCCTAATAAATCTATATTACTATTTTTATTCAATAAACTATCATTTTGATTTATATACAAACTTAATTTATTGTAGAAATCTTGAGCTTTGTTATATTCAATATTAAGAGAATTATAAAATACTAAAAAATAAATCATACATAATTATGACCTTAAATTAAGATAAAGTAAATTAAAATTATTATTCAGATTTTCATAAAAATTAATATAAAATTTTTCAATAAATTTATTAATAAAATCTGGATTTGCTAAAGAATTATTTACTAAGTATAATTTAATATTAGCTTGGAGAATAAATTTATTATTAGCTATTTTTATAGCACTACCAACTATTTTTTGATTGTTATAAGTTAATTCAAATGACATTGGATTGGCAAAACAGTCAAACTTTTTTAAGTTTTCATCTATTTTTCTGTTATTTCCTTCTATAATTAAGTTATCTAATTTATTATATAATTTTATGTTTAATGAAGTTAAAGTATCTTTTACTGTTTTATTAAAAAATTGATGAATAAAATTTAAAATATTTTCTTTATTAAAATTAATTTTTCTAAATATAATAGTATTGCCTATTACGCTAAAAGTTAGATCTTTTTTAGGTAAATGATATACTGCTTTACCACCTGTTATTCTTCTAACTATTAAATAATTTCTATTTTTATTAATTATTTCTTGATCAATTTTTTGTAGCTTACCTATTGTAATAGTGTTATTAGAAAATTGGTAAAACCTTATTAATAAGACATTATTAACGTAATTGTTAATATAGTCTAAGTTTTTAAATAAAAATTCATCTATTTTCATATGTAAAAAACCACCTAATTTGCTAAATTCTAATATAAACAAATTGATATTTTCACTATCAACATTATATTCAAATAATTTTACTAATTTTTTTATATCTTTTAGATACAATAATTTAATTAATTCTTTTAAATCTAATTTATTCTGAAATATAAAATTTGTTTTTGACAAAGAGACATTCGTCATTTTTTTATGCTTACCCTCCTGATTTTAAAAATATACTCTTTAAAAAGCAAAATTTTATAAAAAGGATTTATAGGGTATTAAGTTATTTATATTTTTATTCTATATTAGTAATTTGCTATTTAGTGTAAAAAAATTAGTAAAGAGTTACATAAGCTTCATCATCATAGTATAATTTTCTTTCTAATTTAACTTGTTTATTATAAGGGTAATATGGGTTAGGTTTATCTATTAGAATTAATCTATGGAAAGCAGAATTATACCAAGGTTTTTCTGGTTTATTTATATTAACTCCTAATTTATTAATAGCTTCGGTATATACTTTATAACCTTTACTTACTATATCTTCAGGATTTAAATCATATAATTGGAATTTATCTATTAAATCAGTTATTACTAAGTTCATTGAATATAAATTAGAGTGAATTTTATGCCACTTTTTATAAGAAGCTTCTAAATGAGTTAATCCAAAATATACCACTCCTTCTTCTTTTAACATGCTAACTCCACGAGATATAAATAGTGTTATCCCTTCTATTGTTTCAACGGGATCAGTTAAGAATGTATCAAATTTGTTTAAAAATTCTTCTTTAACTGGATCTTCTACATTATACACTACTGCTTCTAAGTTATTTAGATTTTGCTCTTTTGCTTTTTGATTAATATAGTCTACTAATCTTTTATCAGCTTCTAAAACTAATATTTTATTAGGTAAATTAGATAAAGATAATACAATAGAAGTTAAATCATCATCTCCTATTAATACTATATCTTTGTTTTCAATATCTCCTTTATAATACATGAAAATTACTCGGGAAATAAGGGTTTTTTCTTCAACTATTCCTTGATCAAATTCAGGTATTGCATTTGGTCTATCTTTTGTTATTTCTAAAAATCTTCTTAAAACATTTTCAAAATAATTAGTTATTTTAATTCCTTTGCCTTCACATTCTTTACATTTTACATCTTGATATTCTATTTTTAATGAATTTTTTATTAAGTTTTTCCCTTTTTCTGTTAAATAGAATAAATTATTTTCATACTTAATTAAATCATCTTTAAGTAATTTTTGTAGGGAATTAATTGTATTTATATTATTTTCAAATGAAATAAGTAAAATATCCCAGTAGGATAGCGGATTTGCACTTAATGCTCTTAATATTATATAATCTATTTTATTATATACTAAAGTTAATTCTTTCATAAATATCACCCTTTATTTTTTAATTTAACTAAAATTTAATTATCTATTACTAATATTCTACATTCAGTTATTTTTAACCTTTTTTAAAGAAAATAATTTAAAAAGGAATTCTAAAAATTTAAGATAAATTAGTAAAAAGAGGTTACTTTTTATGTTAAATAATTTTTCATTAAAATTCTTGGATAAATTACCTAATTTTTACTTAAAACTTACAAAAAAATACAGTAATAGATTAATATTTGGAAGTAATAGATCAATATTTAAGGGTAGTGGAATTGAATTTATTGATGTAAGGGAATATATACCAGGTGATGACCCAAGATATATAGATTGGAATGTAAGTGCTAGATATAATCAATTATTTGTAAGGAATTTTCAAGAGGAAAGAGAGATCCCCATATTTATTTGTATAGATTTAAGCTCTACCTTGTTTTTTGGTACTAAAGATAAGTTGAAAATAGAGTTATTAATAGAATTGGTTGCATTTATTATTAATTTATCTTATTCTTTAAACGAGCGTTTAGGTGCTTTTATTTCTTTTAAAAATGAATTTTCTTATTTTAAACCATCTAGAAATTTAGGAAATAGTTATAAAATATTACATTTTTTAACTAATATTTATAAAGATTTTATAAATAATAAAGAAAAATATTTAGGAGCAGGTAATAATATAATACAATTATTAACTAGAGTTAATCAATCTTTAAAAAGAACTTCTATTTTGTTTTTTATTTCTGATTTTATTGATATCGATGATAATAGTCTTAATAAAATTACTTTGCTTTTAAATTATTTTGTAAAAAAGAATAATGAATTATTTTTAATAAAAATAGGGGATCCTATTGAATTTGATTTACCCATAATAGGAACTATAACTTTATTAGACCCTATAACTAAAAAAGTTAGAACTTTTGAATTATCAAATGAAAAAATACGAGAAATTTTTAAACAAAAAGTATTAAGCAAATACGAAAAGCTTGAAAATATCGCAATTAAAAGTAATGCTTTGTATATAAGCTATTTAACTAATGAAAATCTTGAAACTAAAATAAAAGAATTCATTAAAAAAAATAGAGCTAAGAATAAGAGATAATATATCATTATAAATACCTCTTATAAAAAAGGATATAAAATATTTTTATTGAAATTAATATTGAGAAAGTTATATAAAAAGTTTTATTAATTTTTTATGGAAAAATTATATATTCTTCCTTTAACAAATATAGTTTTGTTTCCGGGGAACGTAGTAGGATTAGTACTTAATGATGAAAAATTAGCTAATAATATAACTCATAATTGGAGATTTATTAGTTTATTGGTTAAGGATGAAAAGGATAAGTTTAGTTTTTATGATTATGGTTGTTTATGTGAGGTAATTAGTGTCCAAAAACTATATGCTAATACTTTTATTATACAATTGAAAGCTTTTAAAAGAGTCAAAGTTTTTGATGTTAATTTTGAAGATATTTATCCTTATTCTTCTAACTTTAAAATATTAGAAGAACAAAAACTACAAGAGAACGAAGACGAAATAAAACTAAACTTATTAAATGTTGCCAAAAATTACATTGGGATATTAAATATAGGTTCCTATTATGAGAATCTATATAAAAAAGATTTATGTACTTTAACTGATTTATTAGCTTCTATAATAAGAATTAAACCTTCTATTAAGCAGGAATTCTTAGCTCAAGAAAATTGCTTTAAAAGAGCTACTAAATTAATACAATTAATAGAAGATATTTTAAAAAGATGGCCTGCTAAAAATATTATACTTACAAATTTTATTAATAAACCCCTTATTTTTACTTTCTACTTTAACTAACTTTCTTTCAATTCCCTTAGGGTTAAGCTAAACTAAGGAAGATGTATATTTACTCCAAATATAATAATTAGGTAGAAAAATAAAAAATCCTTCATAATAAAAAAAATCTGTTGATGTGAAATAGGCTAATTTTTCTGGGGGGATTGAGAGATTCAATATTACCAAACAAAAAGCATAATTTATAAAATAAAAAGTTGATAAATATTTACTATAATAAAAAAGTAATGAATTAAAGGATTTCAACAAGTTTTAGAGAAATATCTATAGGGATTAAAGATGGTATTAGTTTGCTAAAGTGTGAATGATGTAAATGTAAATCTATAGGCTTTGGATAGCCTAAAACTAAGCTTATAAAGGAGTGAAAATCTTTTAAAAAACAAGAAGTTCTACTTTTTATAAGCTTTCTATAAGGTGGAGTGGTTCACGGAGTTTTATATATGTCTATTAGTTTAAAACAGGAAAAGGGAAAAATTATATTTAAAGTATCTGATATTAATTTAGAATCTATTAGTTTAAAATTAAAAGAATTGTTTAATAAGGGACTTTTGGAAATTTTAGATGGTAATAGTGTAATATTAGATTTGGGAGATTTGGGAGTAAATGAATCAGAATTTAAGAATATTATTTCTTCTTTTCACAATTTAGGTATTAATATAGATACTATTAGAAGTAATAATCCTATAACTAAGATGATTTCAGTTAGTTATGGGATTCCAATAGATGCACCATCTATTATTAATACTAATAATAAATTAACTCCAAAAACTAAAGTAACTACTGTGGATAATATTAAAAATTTTAACAATTTTGAAAAAAATTTACAAGAATTATCAAAAGTAAATAGTAAAAATTTAAATATAGATAGTTTAACTAATTTAAATGATTCGGATATTTTAATAATTAATAAAACATTAAGAAGTGGTAATTATATAGAAGATAGAAGAAGTATATTAATAATAGGAAATATAAATCCTGGATCTGAAGTAAGAAGTGGAAATAATATAATAGTATTAGGTAGGCTTATGGGAATAGCACATGCTGGGTATCCTAATAATTACAATGCATGTATATTTGCTTTAAATTTTAATAGTTCTACTATTAGAATAGCTAACTTAGTTGGAGAATATAATGAGGAATTACTAAAAAACAAAAAGAAAGAATTAAAAAATGTATTGTTTAAGGTTGTTAATTCCTCAATTATTATGGAAATTATTAAAGATTAAGAATATTAAAAGGAGTTGATAAAGGGATGAAAGAAGAAGTTAAGGCTTATGTAGTTACTTCAGGTAAAGGGGGAGTAGGTAAGACTACTGTTACTGCAAATATAGGAGCAGCTTTAGCTTTGTTAGGATATAAAGTGGTATTGGTTGATGCTGATGTAGGATTAAGAAATTTGGATTTAGTTTTAGGTTTAGAGAATAAAATAATATTCGATGTTTCAGATGTTATAGAGGGGCGTTGTAGAAGTTATAAACAAGCTCTTATTAAAGATAAAAGATTTAATCAAGGAAGTTTATACTTATTACCTGCACCTCAAACTAAACAAAAGGAAGATATAGAACCTCAAGCTTTTAAAAATGTTATACAAGAAATAAAAAATGATTTTGATTTTATTTTTATAGATTGCCCTGCAGGGATTGAACATGGTTTTAAGATGTCAGTTTATGCTGCTGATGAAGCTATTGTTGTTACTACTCCTGATTTATCTTCTATTAGAGATGCTGACAGAGTTATTGCTACTTTAGAATCTTTAGAAAGGTTTTCTCCTAAATTAGTTATTAATAGATTAAAGAAGCATATGCTAAAGAAATCTCAGATGTTGTCTGTTGAGGATATCTTAGAAACTTTAAAAATAGATTTATTAGGTATTATTCCTGATGATGAGTATATAACTATTTCTACTAATCATGGGGAACCTGTGGTTTTAAATAAATCTAAACCTTTAGCTAAATATTTTATTAATATTGCTAAAAGGTTAGTTGATCCTTCTGTTAGTATAGAAAATCCGTTTAATGATTCTAATTTAATTGAAAAGATAGTTAGTTTAGTTGGGATAAGGAAAAAGTTGTAAAATAGGGGGATATATTATGGCATTACCTGAATGGCTACAGGAAATAATAAATTTCTTTAAGAAGGATTATAAGGTAAGTTCTTCTAAAATAGCTAAAGAAAGATTACAATTAGTTATTGTACAAGATAGAAATCAAACTAACAATAAAACAATTGAAAAATTGAAAGAAGATTTAATAAATGTTATATCTAAATATAATGATGTAGATGTAGAATCTATGGATTTCCAAATTAAAACACATGATAAGAAAATAGCTCTGGTTGCTTCTATACCTTTCAAAGCCTCTAAAAAAAATAATTAAATAATTATGAAGAAAATAGATTATCTTTATTTATGGATTATAAATGTTGTTATTTTTATTATTGCTATTAATAGTGGATCTTTATTTACTTACTTGATTTTTGTTTTATTAACTTTGGTTTTAATTTTATCTTACCTTTATCCTAAGTTTGCTTTAAATAATTTAAAAATAATTAATTTATATTCAAATACTATTGATGTTTTTAAAAATGGTGAATTTAATATTAAATTTGTTATATATAATGATTCCATTTTTCCTGTTTTTTTTTGAAAATTAATATAAATAATGATTATTTAGTTTTATTGAATGAAGATAATATAATTTATTATATTCCTCCTTATTCTAAAGTTGAAAAAGAATTAAATGTTAAAGCTATAAAAAGAGGATACTTAAATAATATATCTGTTTTATTAATTAATTCTTTCTTATTTGAATCACTAAATATTTATAAAGAGTTTAATTTACCTTTTGAATTTTATATTTATCCTAATTATACTAATATTGGTTATTATGATGTTATAGTTAATAATATTGGTAATATTTCTTCTATATTTTATAAATTATCTGAAGAAGGTGAATTTTTTTCTATAAGACCTTATTACTTAGATGATGTAAAAAAAATAGCCTGGAAACATTGGGCTAAAACTGGCAAATTGGTTGTTAAGCAAAAAGCTGTTTATGAAACTAATTATACTTTTTTCATTATAAATAATTATAAATTAACTGAAGAATTTGTAGAAAAAATTAATTCATTATTTAAATATTTATTGGCTAATGAAGTGAAATTTAAGGTAATAGATCTTGAAAAATTTTTAAAAAATGAAGAATTGATTGATATTACTAATTTAAAAAAATCTTTAATTTATTTAGCTAAAATTGATAACTTTGAGGATAATTTTAATTATAATTTATTAAAGGAAAAGATTTCAAATTTAGAAAACTATATATTGATAAGTGATAGAAATAGTTCTATAAAAATTGAAAAAGAAATTAGAATTTAATTAAAATCTATATAAAGAGGTGAAAATATGAAATTTTATAAACTAATATTTTTAATTTTATTAGCTTTTTTTATACTAAATGAACTTTATTCTAAAAATGTAGAAGGAAATCAAAAATTTAGTAATATTTTGGATACTAATACTAAGGTTAGTTTTATTAATATCAATTATTATATTGAAAATTACTTTTATAACGAAAGAAAGAATATAATAGATATAAGGGATTTTAATAGTTATATTAAAAATCATTTAGTTAATGCTTTATATTTTAATATTGATAATATTTTTTTTACTTATAATGGGATACCTAATAGATTAAGAAATATAGAAGATTTAATTTATGATTTAGAGAAAATGGGATTAAATAAATACAATAACTTTTTTATTTATTCTTATTCTAATGATTATTTAAATAGGGATTTTGACATTTTTGTGTTAGCTTCTCTGCTTTATATGCTTAGAGTTAATAATATATATATAATAGAAAATCCTTTTGAAAATATATCATCTAATTATATTTCTTCTAAAATAGATTATGTAAAAAATAAAGGATATTTATCTATTAATTTAACTAAAAATTATCTAAAGAATTATTTTATAAATTATCAAGAACTAGAAAAGAAATTAGATTCAGGATATAAATTGGTTTTTGTTTATAGAGATTTAATTTTTAATAAAGATGAATTAATACCTAATAGTATTAGTTTAAAAGTTAATTTTAATAAAGATAGATACGTATTGGGTAGTTATTTAGCTGGATATAATTTAAATAAAACCGATAAAATAATTTTGTATTCTTATGATCTAAAAAATAGTTTATTTATGTTTTTTGTAATTAAAGTTTATATGGGATATAATGATGTGTTAATTTATGATGGGGGATTATTTGAATGGAAAGCATTAAAGAAATAAATACTAAACAGCATACAGATACAAATCAAGGGGATAATGATAAAGTTTTTCAATACTTTGATAAAAGTTTTTATAATGAAATTACAGGTGATTTTAAGGAATTTTTAAATTTTATAAAATTTAAGAAGATATTGGTTATTGGGGATGTGATGTTAGATAGATGGATAAAAGGTGAAGTAGAAAGGATTTCTCCTGAAGCTCCGGTGCCTGTTGTTAAAGTATTTAAGGAATGGGTGGAATTGGGTGGTGCTGCTAATGTAGCTAAAATTTTATCTTATTATTCACGTTTTATTCATTTAATTGGATTTGTTGGCAATGATAATTTTTTTAAAAATTTAATATCTTTACTTAGAAAAAGAAGAATTACTTACAATCTTATTAAAACTAATAAAACTACTATTGTTAAAACCAGAATTATTGCTCATAATAATCAACATATTGTTAGAGTAGATAGAGAAGATACTAATTATAATTTTAGTGATTATTCAAATTTGTATAATGATTTAAAATCCTTAAATTTTAGTGATTTTGATATTATTTTCTTTATAGATTATAATAAGAATTTATTTAATGAGGAGACTGTTGAGTTTTTTGCTAAATTGTTTAATGAAAATTTAGAAAATAAATTTGTAGTAGTTTGTCCTAAACCTAATAATTTTAAATATTTTACTATTTTCAATAAAATTGATTTTTTATCGGTTAATAAGAAAGAGGCAAGTGAGATTTTTAGTTTTTCTAGTTTTAATTTTAATGTTAAATTTAATAGTGATTTAATTACAAAATTTTTAAAAGATATTAAATTAAATAAAAATTTAAGTATTAAGGATATTATTATAACATTGGGAAGCTTGGGATTAAGTGTTTTTAATCAAGATTATAATATATGGATAGATTCTATTAAGCAAGAGGTATTTGATGTAGTAGGGGCAGGGGATAATGTAGCTTCTATTTATGGAGTATTTAAATATTATTCTAAAAGTGTTATAAAAAGTGCTTTTTTGGCTAATTTAGCGGGATCTATTGCTGTTTCTAAACCTTTTACTAATCCTGTTAAGCCTATTGATATTTCTCGTTCCCTTGAGTTCCTCTATAAAACTAATTATAAAAATAAATTTCTAAAAATAAAAAATTAGGGATAAATGAATAAATATAAAAAATGGGGGAAATAGATTATGAGAAATATAGAGGAAAAAATATATTTTAATTGGTATAATCTTAAGAAAGTAGTAGAGAAGTATAGATCTTTTTCTAAAATAATAGGTTTTACTAATGGATGTTTTGATATATTACATAAAGGGCATGTATCTTATCTAAATGAGGCTAAAAAATATTGTGATATATTGATTGTTGCTTTAAATAGTGATGAAAGTGTTAAATTAATAAAAGGAGTTAATAAACCTGTCAATAGTTTGGAAGATAGGATGTATGTTGTAGCTTCTTTAGAAAGTGTAGACTTTGTTACTTTTTTCAATGAATCTACCCCTATTAATTTAATTGAGTATATTTTACCTGATATTGTATTTAAAGGTGGAGATTATAAAGATAAAGAAATTCCTGAATTAGATGTTGTTTATAAATACAATATATCTTTTAAAACTTTGGTATTTGTTGAGAATATTTCTACTACAAAGATAATAAAAGATATATTAATAAAATTTGGGGGTGAATAAAGATGTTTCTACCTTTTTCCAAACCGTCATTAAAATATTTAGAAGAAGACTTAGTTAAGTTAACAGTTATAGAAGGTGAAAAATGGGATTATATCTATGGGATTATTGTAAATAATTCTAAGCAGGATTTTAAAGTTTTTATTCCTAATTTATCTCAATTTTTAGCAAAGGATTTAGGTATTGTTAATGGTAAAAAATTAGAATGTTCTATATTAGAACCTATTAAAGATAATTTATATATTTTTAATTTTGAAACTGTTATTAAGGATATTAATGAGCATAATAAAGAAATGGATTTAGAGAAACCTAAGAATATAAAAGAAAAAAATTTAGGAAAAATTGGCGAATTATTGAAAAATTTAGATATTGAAGCTGAATTAGATATAGAATATAACGCTTTAGGAGTTCCTCATTCTCAAAAAGGAAAAACTTATAAAATATTGTCTAACGGTTTATCTTTGTTTACTGCTATTCCTATACCTAATGGTACTATCTTAGAAATTATTGTTAAAATACCTTATAAAGAGTACATTGATAGAAAGGGGGATAAATTTAGAGCTAAGGTACTTAATTCTAAACAATTAGAGAAAAAGAAATTTGAAACTTTCCTAGAGTTTGAAACTATAGATGAAGAATTAAAAAAGCAGATTTTTGAATTCGCTTTAATTAATTATAATATTGATAAATAAATTATTTAATTAATTTAATTAAAAGAATACATTAATATGCTAAATAATAAGACAAAAAATTATAATGATAGTAAATTCAATAAAGGGGAGAATTTATTAGAAGATCTTACTGATGAAAATATAATTATTCAGGGTATAGATAGTGGAAGTGAATATATTAATAAGTTATTTTATTATACAATAATAGAAAATTCAAAGCCTGTGTTAAGATCTGTTAATGGGTATCCTAAGGGATCTGTTATAAATATAACAGGTGAAGCTGATACTGGGAAATCCTTATTAGCTCAGACTGCTTTAGTTGTTAATGCATTTAAGAATATAAAAGGTGTATATATATCTACTGAAAATCCTTTAAAATATGTTTCATATTCCTTAAAAAGAATTTCTTTGTTATTAAATCTTGATTTTGAGAAAATAAAAGCTAATATTAAAGTAATTGATTTAACTTTTAAGTATAACTTAATAAATAATATTGATGAATTTTTAAAGAATTTATATTATGAATTAAGATCGGATTATAAAAATGGGGTGATAGTTTTTGATTCCTTAACGGGGTTTTATGAAAGTAAAGAGGTAATGGCAAGGTATATTGTTAGAAGGATTTTTCAATTTTGTAAAAATTTAAATTTAACTGCTTTTTTGATTTCCCAAAAAAGGGAGGATAGTCCATTTAGCTCTAAATCTGCGGGCGGAATGGCTATTTCTCATATTGCTGATTGTAATATTGTTTTATCTAAGATTATTGTTTCTAGTCCTTACGAAAAGAAGATATATGAAAAAGAGGTAGGACAAGTTGTTAGAACTTTTAGGATAGATGGTTGTAGATTATGTGGGCATAGCTCTAAAACTCATATATTTGAAATAGATAAAATTGGCTTAATTAATTTTATTAAACCTTTAGGTTAATAAAAATATTTGGTTCATAAAATAGGAAGGTATATTAAATTTAGTTGTAGAATAAAATAAGTAGAATAAAATAAGTAGTAGTAAATAGTGGGTATTGCCGGTGTAGCTCAGCGGCAGAGCAGGTGATTTGTAATCACCAGGTCAGGGGTTCAAATCCCCTCACCGGCTTTTTAATATCTTAAATGATCGAAACTATATTTAATGAATTGCTTAAATTGATGGTTACTAATAAAGCTTCTGATTTGTATATTAAACCTTTTAATAAACCTATTTTAAGAATAGAAGATAGTTTATATCCTGTTGAATTTGAGGATATAAAACCTGATTTTACTGAAAATATCTTTGAACTTATAACTACTGTTTCCCAAAAAAAACAATTTGAAGTAAATCCTGAATTGAATATAATTTATTCCATACCTAATGTTCAAATAAAAGATAGATTTAGGATTAACTTTTATAAAAATAAGGGTTATATTGCTTTAGTTATAAGGAGAATAAGTGGTGATATTCCTGATCTTAAGGAACTTAATTTACCTTCTATTTTAAAAAAATTCATGCTAAAAAAGAAGGGATTAATTATAGTTTGTGGACCTACAGGTACAGGTAAATCCACTACTTTAGCAAGTTTGATTAACTATATTAATAAAAATTTCAAAAAGCATATAGTTACTATTGAGGATCCTATTGAATATGTTATAGAAGATATTAATTCTATAGTTTCTCAGAGGGAAGTAGGAATAGATACTAATAGTTTTGCTGATGCTTTAAAAAATGTAGTTCGACAAACTCCCGATATAATAATGATTGGTGAAACTCGTGATAAAGAAACTGCTAATAGTATATTACAGCTTGCTGAAACAGGACATTTAATATTAACTACCTTACATTCACCTAATACTGTTAATGCTATTATAAGAATCTTACAATTTTTTGAACAACAGCATCACAAAGAGATAGTTAATTATTTAGCTTCTAATTTAATAGCAATAATGAGTCAAAAATTGATACCTTCTTTAAAAGTAGGTAGATTGCCTGTAGTTGAGATACTTATAAATAATGCTCGGATGCAGGAATTAATGATTGATTTTAATTTTAAGCAAATGAGAGCTGAGATAGATCAGTTTATTGGGGATGGAATGCAATCTTTTGATATTTCTTTAATTAAATTGTATGCAAAAGGGTTAATTTCTTTAGAAACTGCTTTAGAGTATGCAGAAGTTCCCCATGATCTTAGTATAAAGATCAGATCTCTTGGAATTAAACCGGGACAAGAATTGCCATCTGAATTAGAAATAATAAGCGATTAATAAATTTAATAAAAATATAATGAAAAAGGAAGGTGTTTATAATGTCTAGAGTATGTGAAATATGTTTAAAAGGTACTATTACTGGTTATAAAGTAAGTCATTCTAATAGACATACTAAAAGGAAATGGTTTCCTAATTTAAGAAGAGTAAAAATAAATGATAGTTATATAAGAATTTGTTCTAGATGTTTTAAAAAATATGGAGTTCAGATTAAATTAGCTGCTGCTAAATAAAATAGAGAGTGATAAAAAGGAGGCAAAGATAAAATGTTAGCTATAGTTGAAATTAAAGGTCATCAGTATAAAGTTAATAAAAATGATATTATAATAACTGAGAAAATAGATGCTAAAGAAGGAGATGAAATAGAATTAAATAATGTTTTGCTTTATTATGATAACAATGAATTGAAAGTAGGCAAACCTTATTTAGATATAAAATTAAAAGCAAGGGTTTTAGAACATTTTAAAGGAGATAAAGTTACTATTTTTAAATATACTCCTAAAAAAAGATATAGAAGAAAAAGAGGTCATAGACAATCATTAACTAAATTACAGATATTATAAGAATTTATTATAATAATGGTGGGTGTAGCTCAGCGGTTAGAGCAGTGGACTGTGGATCCACGGGTCGGGGGTTCAAATCCCCTCACCCACCCCTAATTTATCATGAACAATAGGGTAGTTATTACAGGGTTAGGTGTTATTTCTCCATTGGGACTAAATATAAATGAATTTTGGAATAATTTAATTAATGGAAAAAATGGGATAACTATTAATACAAGGATTAACACTGATAATTTTAAAACAAAGATAGCAGGGTTAGTGCCTAATTCTTTTGATCCTTATAATTATATTGATAAAAAACATATAAGAAAGATGGACAGGTATTGTCATTATGGTGTAGCTGCTGCTGAATTAGCTTTAAAAGATTCCGAAATTAATTTAAATAACTATGATCCTTTTAGAATAGGTGTTTTCGTTGGTTCAGGGATTGGGGGGATTGAAACTTTTGAAGAGCAAACTTTTATTTATTTAAATAGTGGAAATTCAAAAGTTAGTCCATTTTTTGTGCCTAAAATGATAGTTAATATCTTAGCTGGTTGGATTGGAATTATTTATAATATTAAAGGACCTAATTTAACTTACGTTAGTGCATGTTCTAGTTCATTACATGCTTTAGGAGAAGGGTTCTTAGCTGTTAAGAATGGCTTAGTAGATGTTGCTATAGTAGTAGGTTCAGAAGCTCCTATTACTAATATGGCTATTGCTGGATTTGAGAATATGGGAGCTTTATCAAAAAACCCTGATCCTAATACTGCTTCTAGACCTTTTGATTTAAATAGAGATGGATTTGTTATTTCTGAAGGGGCTGGGGCTTTAGTATTAGAAAATTTAAGTTCTGCTAATAAAAGAGATGCTAAAATATATGCTGAAATTATTGGGTATTCTCATACTTGTGATGCTTATCATATAACTGCTCCTGATCCTGAAGCTACTTCTATTAAGCAAGCTATTAAATCAGCTATAAATGGTATAGATATTGAGCAAATAGATTATGTAAATGCTCATGGAACTTCTACTCCTTATAATGATAAAACAGAAACTAAAGCTATAAAAGAAGTTTTAGGAGATAGAGCTTATAAAATTAATATAAGTTCGATAAAATCGATGATAGGTCATACTTTAGGTGCTGCTGGAGCTATTGAAAGTATTGCTACAGTTTTAGCTATCTATAATAAAGTTATTCCTCCTACTATTAATTATTCAACTCCTGATCCTGAATGTGATTTAAATTATACTCCTAATAAGGCAGTATCAAGAGAGATTAATATAGCTTTGAAAAATTCGTTTGGTTTTGGTGGGCATAATGTAGTGGTAGCTTTTAAAAAATTTTCGTAATTTTTAGATATTAATTTCCGCTTGCTGAAGGAGCGGAATAAAAATACTTCAGCTAACTTCTATAAAAATCTTATGGATGAATTAAAAGAAAAAAATAAAGAATCTATTTTAAGAAGTGTTATTTCACAGATAGAGAAAGAATTTGGAAAAGGTAGTATAATGAAATTGGGTCAATATGAAAAATTACAAGTGGAATCTATATCTACGGGTAGTTTGACGTTAGATTTAGCTTTAGGTGTTGGGGGATTTCCAAGAGGAAGGATCTCAGAGATATTTGGGCAAGAGTCTTCGGGTAAAACAACATTAGCTTTATGTGCTATAGCTAATGCTCAAAGAAATGGGGGGATTGCGGCGTTTATTGATGCTGAGCATGCTCTTGATCCTGTTTATGCTAAGAATTTGGGAGTTGATATTGATAATTTGTATATAAGTCAACCGGATAGTGGAGAGCAAGCTTTAGCTATTGTTGATATGTTATCTAGATCTAATGTAGTAGATATTATTGTAGTGGATTCGGTAGCTGCATTGGTGCCTCAAGCTGAATTAGAAGGTCAAATAGGTGATCAATTTATAGGATTACAAGCAAGATTAATGTCTCAAGCTCTTAGAAAATTAACTGCTTTAATTTCTAAATCTAAAACTGCCGTTATTTTTATAAATCAAATAAGAGAGAAAGTAGGAGTTATGTTTGGAAATCCTGAAACTACTCCAGGTGGTAGAGCACTTAAGTTTTATGCCAGTGTTAGGATTGAATTAAAAAAGATAGAGAATATTAAGAAAGGGGATTTAAATATAGGGGCTAAGATAAAAGCTAAGGTAGTTAAAAATAAAGTAGCTCCTCCATTTAGAGAAGCAGTTTTTAATATTATTTTTGGACAAGGTATAGATAAGTTATCTGAAATTGCTGATCTTGCAATTGAATTAAATATTATTACTAAAACAGGATCTTGGTACTCTTATAATAATGAAAAAATTGGACAGGGTAAAGATAAGGTATTAGAATTTCTTAATTCTAATCCCTCTATTTTAGAGCAAATTGAAAAGACTATTATTCAAAATTATTCTATTAATAATTTATTAACAAGATCTAATCAAGGTAATAATTCTGTAGAGGAAGAATTAATTGAAAAATAGTTAAAAAATAATCAAGGAATATTAAAAGTAATTAATGGGTGATATTGTTTATGTTAAATAAAAATTATAATCATAAGGAAATAGAAGAAGTTTTATTAAAAGAATTTTATGAAGTAAATAAAATAGAACCTAAATTTAAGAATCCTTCTTATTCTATTGTAATCCCACCTCCTAATGTTACAGGATCTTTACATATGGGACATGCTTTAAATAATACCATTCAGGATTTTTTAGTTAGATATCATTTATTAAAAGGATATGATAGTGTCTGGTTTATAGGTACTGATCATGCGGGGATTGCTACTCAGAATGTTGTTGAAAAAAAATTATTAAAAGAGGGGATTAAGAGAAAAGATTTATCAAAAGAAGAGTTTTTGAAATATATTTGGGATTGGAAAGAGGAATATGGAAATATTATATTAGAGCAGTTTAAAAAATTAGGTATCTATGCTTATTTTGATAAAGCTAGATTTACTATGGATGAAGAATATACAAAAGCTGTTAAAAAAGCTTTTGTTCATTTATTTAATAAGGGTTATATTTATAAGGGGAAGCGAGTTATAAATTGGTGTAGCAGATGTTTAACTAGTTTATCTGATTTAGAAGTAGTTCATAAAGAGAAAGAAAATAATTTATATTATGTTAAATATAAATTAGAAGATGAGGAAGATTATTTAATTATAGCAACTACCAGGCCTGAAACTATATTAGCTGATACAGCTGTAGCTGTTAATCCCAAAGATCAAAGATATATTAAATATATTAATAAAAGGGTTTTTGTGCCTATTGTTAATAGATTAGTTCCAATTGTAGGGGTTGAAGAAGTAGATATATCTTTTGGTACAGGGGTTTTAAAAATAACTCCTGCTCATGATTTTAATGATTATAAAATTTATAAAAAGTTAAAAGAGAGAGGAATTGACATAGATATTATAAATATATTTACAAAAGAAGCTTGTATTAATCTTGAAGATAGTAAATATTATGGATTAGATAGGTTTAAGGCAAGAGAGGAAATAGTAAAAGATTTGGAACAGATGGGATTATTAGTAAAAGTTGAGTCTCATAGGAGTAATATAGGACATTGTTATAGATGTGATAATATTATTGAACCTTATTATTCTGATCAGTGGTTTATTAGAATGGATAAAAATGATCCTTTAATAGGTAGAGCTATTGAGGTAGTTAAAAGTGATAAAATTAAGTTTTATCCAAGTGTATTTAAGAAGGTGGTTTTAGATTGGTATGAGAATATCGAGGATTGGTGTGTATCTAGGCAAATAGTATGGGGTCATAGGATTCCTGTTTTTTATTGTAAAGATTGTTTAAATATATGGGCTGATGAAAGAGATGAAGTTAAAAATTGTATTAAATGTAATTCAGATAATATTTATCAAGAAGAAGATGTATTGGATACGTGGTTTAGTTCTGCTTTATGGCCGTTTGCTGTTATGTTTTGGCCTGATATTGATAAATTTAATAAATATAAAACCTTTTATTATCCTACTAATGTCTTAACTACTGCAAGAGAAATATTGTTTTTATGGGTTAGTAGAATGATATTTATGTCTTTAGAATTTATTAATGATATTCCTTTTAAGGATGTTATTATACATGCAGTTATATTAGCTCCTAGTGGTAAAAGAATGAGTAAATCTTTAGGAACTGGTATTGATCCACTGGAATTAATTGAAAAATATGGTGCTGATTCTACTAGAATGGGATTAATTTTACAAGTGGGTGAATCGCAAGATGTTAAATTTAATTATGAAAAAATAGAGATGGCTAAAAACTTTATAAATAAAATCTGGAATTCCATTAGATATTACCAATTTAGATTATCTAGTAATTATGATTTTAAATATAAGCTTAAAGATAAAGATTTAGTTAATTTAATTAATTCTTGGATATTAATTAAAACTTTATATTTAATTGAAAATTTGGAAAGATATGTAAAAGAATATAAATTCTTTGATTATGTAATGAGTTTATATCATTTTGTTTGGAATGTATTTTGTGATTGGTATTTGGAATTTACAAAATTTATTGAATTAGAAGAATTTAAGGATACTATAGAAATAATTATTAAGGTAATTTTAGTTTATTTACATCCAATTGTTCCTTTTGTTAGTTATTATATTTATAAGAATTTGTTTAATGAAATTATTTTAGATATTAATATAAATGATTTAGTTGATAATTTAAATAAAAGAATTGATGATATGGAAAATGTAAAAGCTATAGATAATTTAATAGAATTAATAAAATTTATAAGGCCGTATGTTAATGATTTATTATTTGTTTCAAAACAAAATAATATAAAGTTAGAGAATGTTTTTATACATTTACAAGGTTTGGAGAAATTATTTAAAGATAATTATATTTCAGATTTATTAAATATTATATCAATTTTTACTAAATCAAAAATTACTGAATTATCAGATGATCAAAGTTTTAATAAATATTATGATTTATACTATAATGATGTTTTAATAAGAATTTTTATTGAAAAAGATCTAATTGATTTTTATAGAAATTATATCCTAAAAGAATTGAATAATAAAATTCAGCAAAAAGAAAAAATAGAGAAGTTATTGAGTAATAATGAATTTATAAATAAAGCAAATTTAGATGTTATAGAAAATTATAAAAAGGAATTATCTCAAATAAATGAAATTATAACTAAAAATAATCAGATACTAAATTTATTGAGAAATTAAGGGAAAAGAAGGGTGGGATTGATTTTGTAATGAAGTGTAGTTTTTGTTTAAAGAATATTAATATTGATAAAAAGATAGTATTACAAGGGAAAGAGGCGTATATATGTGAGGATTGTTTGTTAGCGGGTTTTTCTACTTTAGTTAGTTTAAAACCTGATTTAAATAATAATTTAACTAATAGTGTTTTAGCTAATAATAAAGAATTAATTCAAAATGATAATAAAAATCAGAAAAAGATTAATTTATTAACTCCTAGTCAAATAAAGAAACATTTAGATGATTATGTAATTGGTCAAGAGGAAGCTAAGAAAATACTTTCAGTAGCTGTTTATAATCATTATAAAAGAGTATTTGTTAGTTCTAATGAATTAGTGAATGAATTATCTTTAAATGATGTAGAATTACCTAAGTCTAATATTCTATTGATAGGTCCTACGGGATCTGGTAAAACTTATTTAGCAAGTATATTAGCTAAGATACTAAATGTTCCATTTTCTATTTCAGATGCTACTTCTATAACTGAAGCTGGGTATGTAGGAGAGGATGTAGAGAATATATTATTGAGATTGATTCAGGCTGCTGATTTTGATCTTACTAGAGCTCAAGTAGGGATATGTTATATAGATGAGATAGATAAGATAGCTAGAAAAAGTGCAGATAATCCATCTATAACGAGAGATGTGTCTGGTGAAGGTGTTCAACAAGCTTTACTTAAAATCTTAGAAGGTACGATTGCTAATGTACCTCCTGGAGGAGGTAGGAAACATCCTCATCAACAATATATTCAATTAAACACTACTAATATTCTATTTATAGCAGGGGGGGCTTTTAGTGGATTAGAAGATATTATAAAACAAAGATTGAAGTCTTCTACTTTAGGCTTTAGAGTCAGTCCTTCTAAATATCAAGATAATGAAAATATATTTAGTTATGTAATTAGTGATGATTTATTAAAGTTTGGGTTTATACCTGAGTTTATTGGTAGATTTCCTGTTATTGCTCCTTTAAGTAAATTATCTTTACAACAGTTAGAGGATATTTTAATTAAACCTAAGAATGCAATTATAAAGCAGTATCAAAAATTATTTGCATTAGATAATATAAAATTGGAGTTTGAACAAGAAGTTATTAAATATATAGCAAAAAAAGCTTATGAATCTAAAACTGGTGCTAGAGCTTTAAAATCTATTTTAGAAGATATTTTATTAGATCTTATGTTTGAATTACCTTCTAATAATAAAAAACTAAAGACCATTATTATAAATATGGAATATATAAAAGAACTAGAACAAAAAGAACTAAAATTACCTAAAAGTGCTTAAAATAAAAATTAACTACTATGTTAGAAATTGATTTAATAAAGTTAAGAAAGAATCTATTTAATATTAATATAATATTTAGTGCTTTTATTTTATTAACATTGATTTTCTTTGTTTTTTTTAATTCTTTTAAACTTGATTATTTTCTAATTATTAGTGCTATAATTTTGATTTTTATTGTATTTATTCCCTATTTTAGGGATTTTAGTATAGATAATTTTAAATTGACTTTTTTATTACAAGCTATTTCTATTATTGTTTTATCGTTTTTAATGATAAAAACGAATCCGCTTTTTGTTTTTTATTCATTTTTTTCTATTATTCCTTTTTCTATTTTAAATATTTTTAATAAAGTAGAAGTCTATAATTTTATATTTTTTACCTTATTTTTAGGTTTAAATTTAATTTCAGTATTGATTAATATTAAGTTGTTTAAGGTTGTAAAAAATGTAGAAAATATTATTGTAGGATTAATTGTGTTTGTATTAATTTTAATGGCTTTTTCTTTAATTATATTTAAAGCTTTTAGGAATTTTGTTTTAGATTATTATAAATCACAAGTAATGGATTATGCTCATAAGAAAATAGATGAAGCTCAAAAAGTGGCTTATGCTAAAGCTAAAGAAGCAATGGAAAAAAATAGATTTGCTGTACTCCTTAAAGAGAAACAAGAAAAAATATTTGAAATTAATAAATTATTAGCTTCTAAGGTTAGAAATATAAGGGAGCAATTGGAATTGTTAGGAAGCGAAATTAGAAATGTTGTATTTGCTCATAGTGTGGTAGTATTATTAGAAAGGAATAAAATAATTAATCCTGAGTTTGTACACGAAGTTCCTAAGCCTATTGTTGCTAAAATGAAAACTTTAGCAGATCAACCTTCTAATAATATTATTAGTAAATTCATTAGAGAAGTTTTTGTAAAAAAAGTAACTATCCATATTAATAAAAGAAAAGATATTTATTATGAAGGTTTTGAAGAATCTAAATTAATGAGTTATAAATTTTTAGAAGAATTAAGCTTAATGACATATGAGGTTTATGAAGTGTTAATGGTTCCTATTGTAGATAGTTTAGGTAATAGTATAGGAGTTATAGTAGCTTTTAATAATAAAGAGGATATGTTTAGTGAAGTAGATAAAATGTTTTTGGAGCTTTTGGGAGTACAAGGAGGTATATTGATACATAATGCGATTTTACTAAAGAAAATAGAGGATGCATTTCATGAAACAATAGTGGCATTTAGTAGTGCTATAGAGGCTAAAGATAAATATACTCCAGTTTTACATACGACTAGGGTAGGAGAATTAGCTGCTGAGGTAGCAAAAGAAATGAATTTACCTCCTGAAGAAATAGAAAAGATAAGGATAGCAGGGATTTTACATGATATAGGAAAATTAGCTATTCCTGATAGTATTTTAGCAAAGCAAGGACCTTTAACTGTTGAAGAAAGAGAGGTGATTAAGACACACTCTGAAGAAGGATATAAGATTTTATCTAAGATTTCTTTATTTAGAGAACGTGGGATTCCGGTTTATGTTTTATATCATCATGAGAGATTAGATGGTAAAGGTTATCCTAGAGGTATATCAGGAAGAGATTTACCTTTAGGAGCTAATATTATTTCTATAGCTGATACTTATGATGCTATTTCTACTCCAAGACCTTATAATAAGCATTATGCTTCTGAACAAAAAGCTATAGAGATAATTAAAAATGAAAGAGGAAAACAATTTTATCCAGAGGTTGTTGATGCTTTTTTTAGAGTATTTGAAAAAAGGAAAAATAAAAATTTAAAACCTGATCAATAAAAAATATTTTTATGAAAGGAGGTTAATTATATGAAAATAATTTTTTATTCTAGAGGGATTAATTTAGATGATAATATAAGAAAAAATATATCCCAAAAATTTGAAAGATTAGATAGATATTTTTCTAAAATAGAAAAATACTCGAATAATGAAGATAGTATTTATCTAGATTTGTATATAGATTATCAAAGAGGATTTTATAATATTAAAGCTATTTTAAATCTGGATGGGGAAGAAATTGTTATTAAAGATAATGCAAATGATTTAAGTGATGTAATAAATTCAATTGTTGATTCTTTAGAAGTTAAATTATCAAAATATAAAGACAAAGTTGTTGTTGGTTCTAGACATAAAATTAAATTAAATCAAATAGAGAGTAAAGAAAATACAGAAAGTAATATAAAAACTAAGGAGATTGAAATTATTAGAAAGCGCTTATCTGTTCCTGTTATTTCCGAAAATAAGGCAATTAATTCTCTTTTAGCTGATAATGAATTAAAATATATGGTATTTTATAATAGAGATACTGATAAACTTACTTTAATTGAAAAAATAGATAATAATGCTGTTGCTATATCCGAAATAATTATATAGATATTAAATAGCTTATGAATGATTTAATTTTAGTTATTATAATAATATTGTTATTTTTTATAAAATTAGGGATTAGTAATAATTGGTTTAGTTTTCCAAGAATTTGGTTACCTAATTTTTTAAAAAAAATTAGTAAAGAATCTATAAAGGAGTGGGTTGATAGTGCGTTTTATGCTTCTTTATTAGCTTTTTTTGTTATAACATTTATTGGAAGGCTTTATATTATTCCTTCTTCTTCTATGGTCACTACTTTAAAACCTGGTGATATTATTTTTGGAATAAATAAAATTTGGTTTAGTTCTAAGAATGGATTAAAGGTTAGTAGAGGTGATATTTTAATTTTTAAACCACCTATTCCTAATGAAAATAGATTATATATTAAAAGGCTTATAGGGTTACCTAATGAAAAAGTATTTATTAATCAAGGAAATTTATATATTAATGATAATTTAATAAAAGAGGATTACTTAGTTTATAGGGATTATTATAATTATGGGCCTGTTAAAGTTCCTAAGGATAAATACTTTTTTTTAGGGGATAATAGGCCTAACAGTTATGATAGTCATTTATGGGATGATCCATTTGTTCATAAAAATGATATTAAAGCTAAGGCTTTGATTATTGTTTTCCCTTTTAATAGAATTAAAATATTAATTAACCCCTTTAAAGAAAAATAATTTAAGATATTAAATAATTTAATTATAAATGAAATGTTTTATGTAAGGATAGCTAATATATATGTTAAAAATCTTTATTTTTCATTAGATCAGGTATTATCTAAAATAGAAGAAGTGGTAAAAAATAATAGTAAATTACAAATAGTTACTTTAAATACAGAGATGGTTATTGATTCTTTAAGTGATCAAAAGTTTTTAGATATTTTAAATAAGTCAGAAATTATTTTGGAATCTAATGGAGTTTGTTTTTATGCTAATAAAAAATATAATTTAAAAATTAATCCTATTAATGGGATAGATTTAGCAGAAAAAATAATTTCAAATGGATATAGAGTTTTTATTTTAGGTACTAAACAGGAAGTTTTAGAAAATGCAGTTAATAATTTAGTTAAAAAGTATCCTACTTGTAATATTGTGGGTTTTTATAATGGATATTTTAAAGATACTAATGAAGTAATAGATTTAATTAATAAATCTAAAGCTGAGGTTTTATTAGTAGGTTTAGGTAGTCCTAAGCAGGAGTTTTGGATTCATGATAATATGGATAAGCTAAATGTAAATGTATTTATGGGGGTTGGTGGGAGTATAGACGTATGGGGAGGATATTTTAAAAGGGCTCCTTATTTTATTAAAAAATTAAAATTAGAATGGCTTTATAGAACTTTACAAGATCCTAAGCGTATTAAAAGAAACCTTAAATTAGTAAAATTTCTTTTCTATTTCTTTACTAATAAGATATAGGATTTAATTATAAAATTTAATATTAATAAAAAATAAAAAAAAATAAACCTAAAGGAATATGGAATATTCAAGGAATGTTTTATTAAGGGTAGGTTTATTGTTTTTGATGTTTATTCTATCTATTTTCATTGTTTTATTTTATTTAGGGAAATTTAAAAATAAAGGGGATTATTATTATATTTACTTAGTTTTTAGGGATGTTTCGGGATTAGGTAGGGATTCGAAGGTTTTTATGGCAGGTGTGGAAATAGGAAAAATAGAAGATATCTCTTTTAATCCTAATTATACTGTTAAGGTTAAAGCTAAAATTTTAAAGAATTATAAAATCCCTTATAATTCTATTTTTTATATTGGTGGTAGTTTAATGGGTGAAAGATATCTAAATATAGAACCTGTTAATAATTCTAAATTCTATCAACCTAATGAATTTATTTATAATAATACTTATCCTATGGTTGATTGGTATCAAGTTTTAAAACAAAGTTATTTAGCTTTTCAAGAATTAGAACAAACTTCTAGATATTTTAGAGAACTTGTAGCTTCACTTAATTTACCAAATAAAATAAATCAAATTACTTATAATGTAAATTCTTTATTGTATGATACTAAAAAAGATATTAATTTACTAACTTATATTTTAAGTAAGAATATTGAATTGATTTCAAATAATACTAATTTATTGTTATTAAATGCTAATCAGACGGTTTTAAATATTAATTCTAAGGTTGATAGAATAGGTAATAGTTTATATAATGCTTCTTCTAATTTAAATGACATTATATCTTCTAATAAGCAAGATATTAGGGTTATTGTTTCTAATATTAAATCCACTAGTGAAAACTTAAATGAGATTACTTATAGCATAAGGGATTTACTAAATAATACCACTTTAAAAGAGGATTTATTACAAACTTTGAAGCACTTAAGGAATATGGCAAAGAGTTTAGAGGTTAGTGCTTCTAATGTTGAAAATATTGTTAAAGATGAAAAATTAAAAGAGGATTTAAGGGTTTCTATTAGTAAATTAAGGGAAGTGGTTGAAGTTAGTGATTTCCTATTAACTCCTGCTAAGAAACTAAAAGAGCAAACGATGAATCAACAAGATTTTAGATTTGCTTCTGTTAGTCCTTCTATTTTATCTATAGAGGATTATAGACATAATCCTGTTACTTCGTTAAATATAGATATATTTCCTAATTCAAGACAAGGCTTTAGAATTGGACTCTTTGATTTAGGTTATGAAAATTTATTGGATTTACAGATAACTTATAATCAAGGGGATATAAGATATAGAGCGGGATTAATGTATTCTGAGTTAGGGGTAGCTATAGATAAGAGATTTTCAAAGAATTTTAGTTTTACTGCTGAATTGCTAAGACCTTCTAAAGTACAATTAAATACTTTCTTTGATTATAATTTTAAGAATATTTATCTTAGAGCTGGTTATATGGATGTACTTACTAAAGATAGGAAATTTACTGTTGGAACCTACTTTAAATTTTAGATCCTATTTATTTTAATAAAATGATAAAAGTCAATAAAAGTGGTTAATATTGGGTTAAAATTTTTTTATAATTTTTTTATAAAAAAGAGGGAAGAATAAAAGAATATAGAAATATATAAATGGGTGGTGCCAATAGCGGTGGGGAAACACCCGGTTTCCATTCCGAACCCGGAAGTTAAGCCCACCAGCGCCGATGGTACTAATGGGGCGACCCTGTGGGAGAGTAGGTCGGTGCCACCCTTTTTTTATTTATTTCTAACTAGATTCAAGCTGGATTCAAAAAAGACAAAAATTATAAAATATAAAAAATTAATAATATTTTTTATTAGCACTTTTTAAGTGTTTAAAAAATAATACCTTTAAAATAATACCTCTAATTTATTGTAGTTTATTGTAATTTCTTCTAATTTAGTGTAAAGCGTTTGATTTAACGGAAATCATTATGTTTTCTTAATAAAACTATTGTGTAATAATTATTATCATTTATTTCATATTCATAAATTCTATATATTTCAAAGTATTGATTAATTTTGTTTTCGTATTTTTTTAGTAACTCTTTGTAATTTTTAGAATATAACCAAAAGGAGAATAAGTTAGAATATTTTTTATATATATCAATTATATTGGGCATTTTAAAAACTGCTCTTGAAATAACTAATTCAAATTTTTTAGGTTCCTTTTTTATATATTCTTTACAATCCATATTTATTATTTCTATACCTAAGTTTAATTCTTTTTTGATATTATTTAAAAAATTAGTTTTCTTTTGATTACTTTCTATTAAGTAGATTTTTAGGTTATATGTAATTAAATTTTTAAGTTTATAATTTTTATATAGGATAGAAATTATAATTCCAGGAAATCCAAAACCTGTTCCTATATCCACTAAATTTAAGGTATTGTTTAAATTGTTTCCCTTAAAGTTAATATTTTTTATATCATTTTCAATAAGATTAAAAATGATATAGAACTGGTAAATACTATCTATTACTAAGGTATTATAGAGTTTTTGATATTTTTCTTTTTCTATATTGTTAATATTTAGATAGTTTTGAAAAAAAATGTTTAGGTAATAATAATTTTCTTTTTCTATTTGAATTATTGTGTTTTTATCTATTTTATGTAGTGAATCCATTTATATAATAAGTAATAATTTTATTGATTTTATATTTTTTTAGAGCTATATTTATAATTGTTAATAAACTTTGACAAATATTTATTAAAACCTTCTTTAGTTGTTAGAAAATCGTGGAAAAATTTTTAATTTTTTCTTTGGAAAGGTTTTATTTAGATAAAAAAGAAAATAATAAAAGAAAATAATAAAAATAATATATGTAAAATGTTTTATGAAGGAGATAATAAAATGCTTCAATTAATTCCCATGGAAATTTTATGTAGTTATTCTGCTAAGAGAGCTGTGTTAAGAATAAGTTATAATTTGTAAGTTTAAGAATTTATAGTATGAAAAAAAGGTTTATTGGAAGATTAGAATATTTTGGATCTTTACTTTTTGATTTAGAGAGGAAAGAGTATATTCCTTTTGATAAAGATGCAACTTCTATTTTATTTAATATCTCAAATTTTAAGGATATAGATGAAATATATTATAGATATTTTTCTAATAAATTTAATTACTTAAGTTATAAGAGTTTTATACAATTAGCACAGTATTTAGGGATAATAAATGATGATTATTCATTAAATGTTGAGTTTTTGGTAAATGAAGAATTAGAGTTATTAAATGAATATAAGATATTAAGTGCTCCATTGAAGGTATATTTTGCATTAACTTATAGCTGCCCTTTAAGATGTAAGCATTGTTTTTCTAATTCTGGAGATATAGAAGATTCTCTTAAAAAAAATGAATTATCTTTTGAAAAAATTAAGGAGATTTTAAAAGAATTAAAAGAATTAGGAGTATATTATATTTCATTTGGTGGTGGGGAACCCTTTGATAAAGATAACTTTATTCAAATATTAAAATATTCTAATGATTTAAATTTAGTTGTATTTATTTCTACTTCTTTAATTACTTTTGATAAATATTATCAAGAAATTATAGATAATAATATAAAAATAAAGGAGTTTAAAATTAGTATTGATGCAGTTAGTTCTAGGGATTATTTAAATATAAAGGGTAGAAGTTATTTTGATAAACTTAAAAATAATTTAAAATTATTAAAAATGTATAAAGAATTTAACAATGAAGTAAGTATTAGGTTTCATTTTGTTTTAAATAAGTTAAATTATAATGATTTGCCTGCTTTTTTGAATTTTGCTGAGCAGTATGAAGCTGATAAATTATCATTTAGTCCTATATTTATAACGGGTCGTGCTACTAAAGATTTAGCTCTATCTAATGAAATACTTAAAAAAATTGATACTGTTATAAATAATATGAAAGAAAGAACGAGGATAGAGATAGAATTTTTTAATGTTCCTTTAGAAGTTGGGAAAACAGGATTATATACAGGGTTTGGCTGTGGATGTGGTAAAACTGTATGTTATATTTCTCCTTATGGAGATGTTTTACCATCTGGAATGTTTATAAATTACAAAGAAAAATTTTCTTATGGAAATCTTAAAAACTCTTCATTTAAACAAATATGGCTTAATACTTATCTAAAAGAGATAAATAATATAAGTGAATATGATACTAGATGTAAGGAATGTGAATATTTTGATAATTGTAGAGGAGGATGTAGATTTAGGAGTTTTAATGAATTTAATTCATTAATTTATAAAGATCCTACTTGCTATATAAAAAAATAAAAATTATAAAAAATAAAAATTATAAAAATGGATAACTTAACTTCTGAAACTCTATATTATATTTTAAAAGATATTAACACTTTTATTCTTAATTTAAAAGAAAATTTCAAAAATAATGAGAATACAAAGATAAATAATACTATTAATGAAATAGAGCAAGTTTTTTCTGAACTTGTTAAAGCAGTAGAAAATCAAGATAATACTAATATCTATAAATATTTATTAAAGTTAAAATCCTTGGAGCTAAAGATATTAATAAATGAAGCTAAAGGTAATCAACTTTATTTATTTTGGGAAGAATTAATTAAAAATATTAAAGCTAAAAAAATAACTAATGAAGAATTAAAGGAATTTTATGAATCAGAGCTTTCAAAACTATTTATGAATGCTGAGATAGTTGCTAATATAATAATCTTAGAAGATGATGAATTTTTTAAAAATTTTTTAGATATTATTTTTGGTGAAGCTTTCAGAAATTATTACTATGCTTTAGAAAAAATAAAAGAATTTATTGTAACTCAAAATGCCTCTGTTTTAGAAAATGTATTGGATAACATACTTATTAGCTCATTTTTTTTTGTTCAGATTTATAAAATAATTCCTGAAGAGTACTCTAAAAACATAGAAGATATTATAAAAGGTCAATAAAAATATTTATAAATTCTTAGGTAACAAATAGATTTAGTAAATTATTTATGTTTTATTAATTTGTTGTATTTAGTTATTATGTCTTTTGTTTTATTGTAAAATTCATTAAACAAATTTAAAGGTATATTGGTTAGGATTTCGGGTTTAGATTTTGTAACTAAGACAGTATATTCAAAATGAGCTGAAGGGAGATGATCTTGTGTTATAATAGTCCATTTATCGTTTAGTAATTTTATTTTACCATTGCCTGAAGTTATCATCGGTTCAATTGCTATTGTCATTTTGTTATATAGCTTTTGTTTGTAATTAGGGTCATAGAAATTGGGGATTTCTGGTTCTTCATGGAGTTTTTTACCTACCCCATGCCCAGATAATTCTTTTATAACTTTAAAACCATTATTTACTACATAGTCTTCAATAGCTTTTGAAACTGAATTAACAAAAGAATTATGATGAACATATTCTAAGCAATTGTCTAGTGCTTCTTTACAAGTTTTTATTAATTTTAATTTTAAATTATTGCTATCATCCAATAGAAAGGTTATTGCACTGTCAGCATAAAACCCTTTATAAAACGTTCCACAATCTAAACTAACAATATCCCCTTTTTTAAAGATCTTGGATTCTAAAGGTAATCCATGTACTATTTCTTCGTTTAGTGATAGGGTTATACTGTATATATAAGTTTCGTTACTAAATGGTGGTTTATAGTTTTTGAAAGCAGGATATCCCCCTAAATTTGTTATTATTTCAAAGGCTAAGTCATCTACTATTTTCCCGTTTATACTTTCGTAATTATTCTCAATAAAATCTTTAAGGATTTTTAAAGTAAAATCGTTTATATATGAAGCTATCCTTATTTTTTCTATATCTCTTTCACTTTTTATTAACATAAAACCCCTTATTTTAAAATGTATAATTTACCCCTAAGTATATGTTTCTTTTTTTAGATGGATAAGAATATATTGGAAAATTATTAGCATAACTTATTACGCTATAATACCTTGTATTAAATATATTTTCAATATTTATAAAAAAGTAATTATCTTTTGATAAATAGTATGAAATAGTTAAATTAGAGAGTAGATAGTCTTTTATTTTGATATTATTTTCTGATATAACTGATGAGGTATATTTGGTTTCAAAGCCGATTAATATGTTATCATTTAAGTTAAATCCATATTTGAATAAAACTAATAATTTAGGGGAATTTGGTAAAAAATTAAATAAATCTGATTTTATTTTAGAATTATTATAACTTACACTAAATCTTACTAAGTTTTTATTATTATATTGTTTAAAGTAATCTAATAAAATTCCTGTAGAATATATATTTCCTATGTTTTGAAATTGACTTATATTATTTATATCATCTACAATTACATTATTAATTAAGTTTGATATTTTCATATTATAAAAGGAGATATTTAAATAACCTTTTTGATTTAATTCATGAAATTCTTTGTAATATATTAGTTCTAAGGTATTATGTTTTTCTGGTGTTAAATTTAAGTTATTTAGGGTTGAAATGCCTCCGTCGTTATAATAACTTTCACTGATGGTTGGTGCTCTGTAATTTGTTGAATAAATTAATTTAATAGCACTATTTTCACCTAATAGTTTTATTAATCCTGCTTTAGGTAATAGAATATCTCTAAAGTTATTATATAAATTTGAGTAATTATCATATCTTAAGCTTGTAGTTAATATTAAATCATCTTCTAAAGAGTATTCCATATTAGTATATATTGAATACAGGAATATTGATTTTTTTTCTAAGTTAAGATATTCATTTATTAAGTATCTATTAGTATAATTTACGTCAAAATTATTTAATTTAAAAGAAAGATTTTTTAATTCTGTGCCTATTAAAAATTTATATTTATTTTTTGAAAGATTCATATTTATATCGAACGAAATTAGATTTGATTTAAGATTGTCTATATTTAAATAGTTTATTGGATTATCATAAAAATAATTTCCAAATTCCTTATATTTTTGATTATAAAATGTTAAATTTATTGTTTTGTTTGTATCTAATTTTATCTTTTTTCTATATAAGAGGTTATAATAGTTATCTGATATATTGGTTTCAAAAGAATTAAATACTGTATTATATGCTCCTGTTGGAAAATGAAATTTATGTTCATATGAATTAAAATGGAATTCGCTATCTTCACTAAATAATGAAATATAAAAATAATTTTGGTAAGATTTATCTATATAATAAGCAGTTGAATCTAAAGCTAATTCTTCTCTTTCTTTAAAAAATACCTTTGAACCTTTATAATTTAATAAACTAATACCTAAGGATAATTTTAGATAGTTATCATATTTTTTAGTTAGCGTTTTGCTAAAAGTAAAGTTATTTAAAGTATTTATTTTATTATCCTTAAAGTTAATAAAGCTATTAAAGTAAAATTGGTTGTTTAAATTTTTATAATTGGGAACTATATTAATTGTAGCTAATAGGGAATTGCTGCCAAAATAAACGTTAGAAAATCCGAAGACTATTTCTATGTTATTAACTAAATAGGGGGGTATATTTACGGGGGTTCCAAATAAGGGCTCATTTAAAGTTATTCCATTAAATAGGAAAAGTGCTCTTGAATTGTAACTCCCTGGTATTTGAACTCCTTTACTCCCTAAATACCAGTATGCACCATCTTCTACTATATATAAACCAGGACTAAAATTTAGTAATCTTTTTATATCTGGATAAAAAAAATACCTTATTTCTTGAGGTTGGATTATACTTATACTTGCTGCTGATTTCAATACACTTTGACTATACTTATTTAATGACTCTATTTCATTTACAAAGTTTAGTTCAGATTTTAGAAATATTTCTTCTTCCATTAGTTCTTTATTATTTTCATTTGTTGAAAATCCAAATTTAGAAAAAGATAATAAACTAAGTAATAAAACTAATAAAATAACTAAATATTTTATTTTGTTTTTAAGTTTATTTAGAAGTATATACATAGGGGTAAGGGAAATATATTTTATAGGTATTATCGTAATTTAGGGAATCATTTTTTTTAATGATATTAGCTATGTTAGTTCCTAAAGAGAAATAATCAATAGAATAAGCTGCGTCTATTCCATATTTTAGCAGTATTTTATGGGCGGAAATTAATGGCTTATTCATTGATTTAATAGAGCTAATTAAAAATAATAAATTATTTTCTTCTAATATTATTGAATCTGAGAATAAATATACTATATCGACTTTTTCTATTTGTTTTAGAGCATTTTTGTAATTGTAATTATCTATTGGAATTAAGATATAATTAAGGTTTAAGTTTTTAGCAGCTTTAGCAGCTTCCTCTATTGCATAATTCTTCTCGTTAAAAATAAATCCAATTGTTTTTATATTATTATATCTATTTTTTATATCTTTAAATACTTCTTGAAATGGAGGGTATATGGAGAAACCTATAAATTTTCCTAAAACTCCTATTTTTTCTGGAGATAATACCAAAGCATATATTATTAATTTATTTTTAAGATTAGTATTTTTAAGGTAATAAGTTGCTTCACTTGTTAATGCTATTATTATATCATATTTATTTAAATTTATTTTTTCTACGTCTTTTAAATTATATATATCACATTTAGGATATTGAGATAGGAAACCTTGAATAACTAAATTAACTGGTTCTATATTTTTATCTTTTATTATTAGTATATTTTCTAAATTACTAGTATTTCCTTTTAGTATTAAAATTTTTATCAAAATGTATATAGCAAGAGTTATTAAATATATTTTTTTTACAATTTTGTACATATTTTTTATGAATTTTTTAATTCTTTGGCTATAGATTTTATTCTACATTTTTTATTATTTTCCTTATTTTTGCTTTCTTTTTTATTCTTATTTTTTTATAAAAGGAGTTGAAAAGATAAAAATTAAATAATATATAAAGTGTTTTCAATTAATGATAATTTTTTTAATTTAAAAATTTATGAAGGGTTATAATCTAGTAGTAAATGCTAATATTATAACTTATGTTAGTGATAAACCGATTATAAAAAATTCAGAAGATTCTCTAATAAAACTAAAAAATTCTTCTATTTTATTTAATAATAATGAGATAATAGATATTGGGAGTTATAAAGAAATAAAAAGTAAATATGATTTAAATAAGCTTGATAATATAATTGATGTAAATAATAATTGGGTTTTTCCTTCATTGATAGATTGTCATACTCATTTATTATTTGCTGGTAGTAGGGTAGAGGAATTTATTTTAAGACAAAAAGGTTATTCTTATCAGGATATAGCTAAAGCTGGGGGAGGAATAAAATATACTGTTAATAAAACCATAAATGAAAACTATAATAGCCTCAAAAAAATATTAATTGATAAAATAAGATTATTTAAAGAATCAAATACAAAGGTAATAGAAATAAAGAACGGATATGCTATTGATATACAAAAAGAAATAGAACATTTAGAGTTAATTATTGATGTTTCTAAGTATTTAGATATGGTTATTGTCCCGACTTTTTTAGCACATATCCCTCCTTCTGATTTTGAGAATTATCTAAAACAATTAGAATCTAATGCTAAAAAAATAAGGGAATTAACCCAATTCTTTGATATATTTATAGATAAGACTGCTTTTACTATTGAACAAACACTTAAAATATTAAAAATACTTGAACATTATAATTTTAAGTTTAGGTTTCATGTTAATGAATTTGAGGATGATGGTTTTATTAATAAGGCAGTTGAATTAATTAAAGATTACGATATAATTAGTTTTGATCATTTGTTGGTATTAACTAAGGAGAATATAGAGAGTTTAAAAAAGATGAATGAAGTAAAAGATGTGTTTGGGGTTATTATGCCTGCTACTTCGTGGTTTTTAGGTAAGAATTATGCTAATGCTAAATTGCTTCAGGATAATGGGATTCCTATTTGTTTAGCTACTGATTATAATGCGGGTAGTAGTAATGTTTTTTCTTTACAGTTTATAGCTAATTTAGCTGCTATTTATCTTAAATTGGATATTCATGATATATTAGCTTATTTAACTATTAATCCTGCTTTTTTATTAAACTTAAGAGCTGGGCAAATTAGAAAAGGATTCTTACCTATATTCTCTTTTATTAATCTAAAAGACTATAGAGAGTTTTTCTTTAGTTTAACTTTTTAGAATCTTTATTGGAATTTTTACTATTGATTTTTTTTATAAAATTTTTAAATAAAAGTGGGAACTAATAAAAAATTATTTATATCTTTAGCTGATTTGTCTGCTGAAAAGTATGCTTATTATATCATTAAAGAAATAGTTACTAAAGATGAAAATATAGAAATATTAGTAGTAGCTGGAGATAAAATTAAAGAATTAGCTGATCAAATTAATAGCAAATACTCTTTTAATAGGATTAAATTTATAAGTAATTCAATAAAATACAGTTCAGTTGGTTTTTTTGAGAATTTTAGTTATGTTCCTTTTGCTTATATAGAGTATATTAAATTAAAGGAGATATTAAAGAAAGAAAAACCGAATTATGTTTTATTAATAGATGCTCCTTTTTTAAATACTAAATTAATAAAGTATTTAAGAAGTTTATATGATCCAGTTATAATTTATTTAATTCCTCCTAAAACTTGGTTAAACAAAAGGAATAAAGTTCATAATTTTATTGAAGAAACTTGTGATTATATTATATTACCTTTTAGATTTAATTTAAGTTTATATAAAAAGTCTTATTTTTTGGGACATCCTTTGTTGGATATAGTTAATTTAGAGAGGAATAAATATATTCAGGAAAATAAATTAGCTGATAAAGGAAAAAATAATTTAGGGATATTTCCAGGTAGTAGAAAATTTGAATTATTCTTTATTTCTAAAAATGCCTTAAATATTATTAAAGATAGGGATATATATACTATTTTTGATAAATTTTTGATTTCTAGTTTAATTCAAAATAATAAAATTTTAATTAATTCTTTAAAAAAAGGAAATATAGATAAAATAAATAATATAAAAATAGAAATAGTTAAGGACAATATGGAGATTTACCAAAATAGTTTATTAGCTTTAAGTAAGTCAGGTACTATTGTTTTCGAAAATATTTTAAATAATCTACCAACTATAGCTTATTATAAAGTTTTTAAGATAAGTGAGATAACTTTTAAATTATTAAAAAAAATAGAAGTAAAATATATTTCAATCCCGAATTTATTAATTGAATACGAATTTAAAGATGAAATGATTTCTAATTTACCTAGTTATTTAAAAGATGATTATTTAGTAGTAGAAGAACTAATTCAAGAGCAATATAATTTACATAGTTTAAAATCAAAGATATTTAGAGTTTATAATGAAATTGAATCTTATGATATTAAAATAAGGGTTTTTAATGAAATTCTAGGGGCTTATTATCCTAAGGATTCTTTAAAAAAAATAAGTGATTTTATTTTGAACATAATAAATAAATAAAATGTAATTGATGATTTAAGGTGCAGTTTTTTAATGGATAAAAAAGCTTTAAAAATAGATAATAAAATTTCTTTTATTAGTGATTTTTTAAAAAGTATAAATAAGTTTTATTTAGTTATAAAAGAAGACGAGTTAAGGGTTTTTAATAATTTTATTAACAGTGCTTTTTTACCAGCTAATTTTAATAACGAGATAGTTAATAATGTTAAGGAAATATATAATGAGCTACTTAAATCCAATTTACAGGAATTTTGCTTTGTAAACAAAAAATTAAAACTTAATTTTTATAATAAAGATATAGATTTTGAGTTTTTAGTTTTTAAAGTGGGTAATGAATTTTACTTTGTTTTAGTTAATGATGGATTTATTAGGGATGAATTTTTTAGAATTGCTATATTAAATACTTTATCACATGAATTGAAGACTCCTTTAACTATTATCAAAGGTTATATTCAATATCTATTAAAATTGAAAGATACTGAAAGTTTTTATAATACTTTAAATATTGTACTTTCTAATGTTTATAGATTGGAAGAATTAGTGAGTGAGTTAATAGAAGTTTCTAAATTTATTTCTGGTAATGTTTTATTAAAGGATGATATATTTTCTTTAAAGAAGTTAATAGATTTTGTTATCTCTAAATTTAGGTCTAAAATTAGTAATAAGGATATAAAATTAGTATTAGATATTAATTTAGATGATTATGATGAAATTATAGGTGATTTTGAGAAAATAAGGTATGCTCTTCAAGAGATTATAGAAAATGCTTATAAATATGGTAAAGATAAAATTATCATTAAAGCTTATAAAGATAATAAGGGATTTTATATTCAGGTTAAAGATAATGGGGTAGGTATTAGAAAAGAGATAATTAATGAGATATTTCATTTATTTAGTAGAACTAATAATGAGCTTAATAGGAATGTTTATGGACTTGGAGTTGGGTTATTTTTAGTTAAGAAAATAATAGACTCTCATAACGGTAAAATTATTATTAAGAGTAAGGAAAATAAAGGTACTACTGTAACTATTTTTATCCCTTTTAAACTAAAAAAATCTGATAGTAAGTTTTAGCTAATATTTTATTAATGGAGGGAGAGAAAAATTGATTACTAAATATATTCATTTAGTTCCATCTATTTTAAAGAAAACTACTTTTACTATTAAAGGATTAGCTGATGAACTAAAGGTATCTACTAATGTAATTAAAAAAATTATTAATACTTTAAGTAATCAATTTGGAATTAATTTCATATATGATAGAAAAAATAGAAAGTATATATTAGCAGATAATGAGGTTTTTAATTTATTGAATAATAATAATAATATAACATTAAATGACGTTTTTTTGTATATTTTAGGTAATGTTATGAATTCTTCAGATTTAAAAAATAAAAAGAAAGCATTATTATTTTATTATTTTATTATCAATAATTTTAATTCTTTAAAAAGTTTTACTGATAGGAATTATATTTTAGGTGAATATGTTTCAGATTTTAGGAAAGATATATTATTTACTGATACTCCTATTGATTTTAATCTTTTTACTAAAATTAGGGATGCTATTAATAATAAAAAAGAATTAAGAGTTTTAGTTGATAATTTTGGGATTATCACTTATATTAATTTAGTGCCTTTGTATATAGCTTTTTTAAAGGGGGATTGGTTTTTAATTTATATTTCTGAAAATATCAATGAAAATATTAATGAAAATACTGATAAAAATACTGATGATGAAAAACTTTTAGAAAATAATAAAGACATAGAAGAAAAAATAGAAAATGAAATTAAAAAAATTTTACATACTAATTATCCTAAAATTGATTTTATAAAGATCAGTGATATAAAGGAAATATTTTATACGGGTAGGATTTTTGAAGGTGATATTGACAGTTTTATAGAGGATGCTTTACCTGAATTAGCTTTTTATTTAAAACCTAATCCTAAATATAAGGTTAAAATTGAATTTAGTAATATTTTTATATATGATATTTTAAAGGTTTGGCATCCTTCTCAAACTATAGAAATAATTAATAAAGATAGTATTAATTCTAAAATAATATTAACTTTGGAAATAACTGATTTAAATAATTTGTTTATGTGGATAGCTTCTTTTGGAAAAAATGCTAAAATAATTGAACCTGAATTAATCAAAATCAAATATATAGAGTACCTTAATTCTATTATAGATATTAACAAAGATTAAAAAATGTAAATTAATATTTATGTTTTTATGAAAATTTATACACGTTTTGGGGATAAAGGGAAAACTAAGTTAATAAGTGGGGAAATTGTTGATAAAAATGATAAATTAGTTATTGCTTATGGGAGTATTGATAAACTTATATCTTTTTTAGCTTTTATTATCTCATTTTATAAAGAATTTTATTCATTTAATATTAAAAATGAGTCAAAACTGAGAAAAATTGATATTATAATTGATTTATTAAGTGATATTCAATTACTTTTATTTGATTTAGCTACTGATTTAGCCTCTACTAATTTAAATCAGGAGTTATCTGATAAATTTAAAATAAAACGAATTACAAAGGAGAATATAAAAGATTTAGAAAAAATTATTGATAAAATCTTAAAAAAGGTTCCTGAGTTGAATAGTTTTATTATTCCTGCTAATAATGTATTAGCTTCTATGGTTCATTACTTAAGGACTTTAGTAAGAGAATCTGAAAGTAAAATTATTGATTGCTTACCTTATTATAAGATTAATGAAAATATATTACCATTTATTAATAGACTATCTGATTTATTTTTTGCTATAGCTCTGTACTTAGAAGTTATTGTGAATAATGATATAAAATTGTTAAATAAATTTAAAGAGAAGGAAATTTTTAAAGATTTTTTTGAAAATTTTTAGTTTTTTTATTTTTTAATATAATAAAAAGGGGAGTGGATTTATGTCAAAAGAGCTAATAGATATAGAATTATGGAATAGGTTTAATAGTTTATTTAAAGACTATATTCAAGTAGAGCTAAAGAGGTTATTGAAAAGTAAGAAAGTTTTATATTATGATGAGTTAATAGAAGGGGTTTTATATCCATTAATTAATAGTGGGAAGTTTTTTAGACCTTATTTACTTTATCAAGTAGCTAATTTTATTATTAGTAATTCAGGTTTAAAGTTAAGTACTTATTTAGATGATTTTTTCCCTTTTGCTTTATCTGTAGAATTAATTCATAATTATTCGTTAGTACATGATGATTTACCTGCTATGGACAATTCTGATTATAGGAGAGGTATTCCTACTGTTCATAAAAGGTATGGAGAAGCTGAAGCTATATTAATTGGAGATTTATTATTAACTTTGGCTTTTCAAGTATTAACTGATCCTAAAAATATTAAATCTTTTAACCCAGATAAATTAATTAAAGTAATAAATGAGCTTACTTATTATGTAGGTCAAGATTTTTTAATTATTGGACAGTATTTAGATATAAAGTATCAAAAAAAATTAATACCAGCTAATTTAGAAAATATTAAACTAATTAATTATTATAAAACAGCAGGTTTAATTCTGTTATCTATTAAGATTCCCTTAATTCTTCTTAACCCTGAATACTCTATAAAGTATTCTTTAATTAAGTATGGATTTAATTTAGGATATTTGTTTCAATATACTGATGATTATTTAGATAAAGATGGAATTTATAATATCTTATCTGAAAAAGAGTTAAAAAAAATAATAGATATTCATTATTTCAAAGCACTAAAAGCTATTAAAAAGTTTAATAACTTTAATGAATTAAAAGAAATCTTAGATTTTATTTACTATAGAGTGAATTAAAAACAAATTATAAAGAATTTATAAAAAATTATTTAAGATTATGTATAAATATGTTGAGTTACTGGAATTTTTTAAGGAAAATTTAGAAGATTATAAAAGATTATTAAATGAGAAATTAGATAAATTTAAAGCTCCTTTGATTTTTCAGTATAGAAGTGAAATTCAAGATATTATTGATTATTTTGAAGAAAAAAAAGAAGAAATACCTTATAGTGTTTATAATGAATTCAAGGAGGTATTGAAAGATTTAGAAGAGTTAGATAATGTAATGTTAAATCTTTTTCAAGATATTAAAAGATTAATAGGAAATATAGGGAACTATAGATCAAAATATTCTAAGCATCATTGGTGGTGGTATTCTTAATTTATTTATTATTTATTTTTAGTATTTTGTAATGAAAACTAAAAAAGTTTTAACTATATTCCATACTACAGATATTCATAATAAGCTTAATGGTAATAAATTAAGAAAAATAAAGGATTTATTAAGTAGTTGTGATACTGAATTTTTGTTATTAGATAGTGGGGATTTTTTATTAGGTGGAAATATTATATTTTCTCCTTTTGAACCAGTTATTAATAAAATAAATGAACTTAATTATACTGCTATAGCTATTGGCAATAGAGAGTTCAATTACTTTAGGTCTGTATTTTATAATAGATTAAAAAAAATTAATACTTATTTATTAGCTTCTAATTTAATTGATTTAAGGTTTAAAAAAAATAATGAAAAGATAAAAAAAAATCTTTATTTAGTTTGTAATGATATTAGGATTTGTATAATTGGTTTAACTAAACCACAATATAATGAAAAACATTTTTGGGAATTTGTTACAGGATTTAGATTCCTTAATTTTTATGATTCTGTTAGTAAAATTGTTAAGGATTATTATAAGATAACGGATATTTTTATTATTTTGTCTCATTTAGGAATAACAGATGATATTAATTTAGCTAAATTTTTAAAAGAAAATTATTATAACATTGTAAATAGGTTTTTGATATTAGGAGGTCATGATCATAAGGAATTTTTTGATGATACTTTTATTCCTATTATCCATAGTGAACCTTATTTAAAGAAAATAACAAAAATAGAACTATTTTTTATTGACAATAAGAATCATTATGATTTAGATAGTATTTTCATAAGTAGACTAGATTTATAAGAACCTTTTGAAAAGTAAGGGTAATGTTAATTTAAAAATATTGATTTTTATAAATTTTGTTTAAATTTATTTAATTTCATTAGAGGTATTTTAGTTTATTTTGTATAAGAATAAAAAAGGGGGAGAATAGTATGAAAGAGATAATATTTTATGGTAGAGGTGGACAGGGGGCTGTTACAGCAGCTAATTTGATAGTACAAGCTGCTTTTTTAGAAGGTAAATATGGTTCAGCTTACCCTTCTTTTGGAGCAGAAAGAAGAGGAGCCGTTGTTAATGGTTATGCCAGAATAGATGATAAACCTATTAATATTCACCACCAAATATACGAGCCTGATATAGTAGTAGTTTTAGATAAAAAAATTTTACAAATGACAAATGTATTAGCTGGTTTAAAAGATAATGGATTTGTGATTTTAAATACCGATAAAGTAATTGAGGATTTTATAGTACCAAATGGTAGATTATTTATAGTAGATGCTACTAAAATATGCCAAGAATTGGGATTAATTATTTCTGGTTGGGCAGTTGTTAATACAGCTATATTGGGTGCTTTGTCTAAAGCTACTAATATTGTATCAATCGATTCTATTGTTAAAGCTATTAAAGAGAATTGGAAGGAATCTATTGCTAAAAAAAACATTGAAGCTACTATTAGAGCATATAATGAAACATATGAAGTTATTCAAAAGCAATTGATTAAAAGTTAAATGAAATAATTTTAAGGAGTTGATTATATGAAAGTTTTAATACCAAAATCTAAGCCAGCAAAAGGTGCAGTTGGTAAGACAGGGTTATGGAGAACTAGTAAACCTGTGGTTAATGAAAGTAAGTGTATAAAATGTGTTATTTGTTGGGCTTTTTGTCCCGAAACTACTATAATAAGACATGAAGATAATAGTGTTTCAATTGATTATGAATATTGTAAAGGTTGTGGGGTTTGTGCTAATGAATGCCCTACTAAAGCTATTGATATGGTTGATGATTAATTAAATTTTGTTTAAATAAATTTAAAAGGGGGTATTAAATGAGTATAATAGAGGATAGAAGAGAAACTAATTTAAAGAAGAATGTAAAAGTAGTTACTGCGAATGAAGCGGTGGCGTTAGCTGTAAAATATGCTAAGGTTGATGTAGTAGGTGCTTATCCTATTAGTCCTCAAACAAGTATAATGGAATATTTAACTAAGTATCAGGAAACAGAGAGTTTAGATTTACAGATAGTAAGAGTAGAGTCTGAACATAGTGCAATGGCAGTAGCTATGGGTGCTGCTGCTGTAGGTGCTCGTGCTTTTACTGCTACTGCTTCCCAAGGATTACTTTATATGGCTGAGATGGTTTATTGGGTTGCAGGTTCGAGATTACCTGTTGTTATGGTTGTTACTTCCAGAGCTATGGGTGCTCCCTGGGTTTTAGGTAATGAACATACTGATATGCTATTACCTCGAGAGTGGGGATGGATGGTGTTAGCACCTGAACATAATCAAGAGGTATTTGATACTATTATACAAGCCTATAAGTTAGCAGATTCTACATTTATTCCTGTTATTGTAGGATTAGATGGTTATATTTTAAGTCATACAACTATGCCTATTGAATTACCTAATCAGGAGTTAGTGGATAGTTTCATTCCTAAAAATACTCCTAAACCATATGCATTAGATACTAAAGATCCTTCTACTCATGGGAATGCTGTTTATCAACAGTTGTATCAGGAAATGAGATGGGATATTTTTAGAACTATTCAAGAAGCGGAAGATTTAGTAGATGAAATTAATAGAGCTTGGGCTAAATTAACGGGTAGGGATTATGGAGGAGTTATAGAGGAATATATGCTTGAAGATGCTGAAGTGGCATTAATTGTTATGGGGGCATCAAGTGGGGATGCTAAAGAAGCTGCTAAATTAGTTAGAGAAAAATATAATATTAAAGCAGGAGTAATGAGATTAAGAAGTATTAGACCTTTCCCTATTAAAAGATTACATAAGATTTTTAATAACTATAATATAAAAGCAATAGGAGTTATTGATAGGAATATGTCTCCTGGATTAGGTGGTATGATTGCCACTGAAGTTAAATTTACTTTATATGAGTTACCAAAAAGACCAAAAATCCAATCTTATATAGGTGGGCTTGGGGGTAGAGATATTAAATTAAAGGATTTTGAAAATATATATCTTGAACTTGATGACATTGCTAATGGTAAAAAAGATGTTGAAATTTGCAAGTGGATAAACTTAGATTTAGAAGCTTATAATAAATTTGCTATTGAGGTTTAAAGATAATTAATAAAAAAATAAAAAAAGGAGTGATGTTTATGGATAAGATAAATAAGAAACCAGATGAAATGCCATTTTTCCCATTTCCTCCAAATAAACAAGCAAATGAATTAAATAAAAAACCAGATGAGAATCCATTTTTCCCATTTCCTCCAAAAAAAGAAACAAATGAATTAAATAAAAAACCAGATGAAATGCCATTTTTCCCGTTTCCTCCAAATAAGGAAACAGATAAAAAACAATTAGTAAATGAATCTTTAATTCAAGATAAGGTTACATTATCTACAGATAATATTAGAGATGGTATAGATTTAAGTGAAATAAAGGATGTGTTTATAAAGAGTCAGTCTGTTATGTAGGGTATATATAAAGAGGTGATTTTATGGCTACTTCAATTAAGAGTATTCCATATGAGGAATATTTTTTAGCAGGTAATGGTAGTTGTCCGGGTTGTGGTTTAACTATTGGTTTAAGGAATGTGTTAAAAGCTTTGGGTAGTGAAGTTTATATGGTAGTACCTGCGTCGTGTTCAAGTGTAGTTCAAAGTCCATTTCCTAATTCTTCGGCTACTGTTCCTTTACTTAATACTCCATTTGCTGCTGCGGCTTCTGCTGCAACTGGTATGGTAAGGGCTTTAAGGAAGAATGGAAAAGATGCAGTAGTTATGGTGTGGGCAGGGGATGGAGGAACCTTTGATATTGGATTAGCTACTGTTAGTGGTGCTGCTGAAAGGAATGAGGATATACTATATATTTGTTATGATAATGAAGCGTATATGAATACTGGAGGTCATAGATCTAGTGCTACTCCTATTGGTACTTTTACTGGTACTACTCCGACCGGTAAAAGAGAGAACAAAAAAAATGTACCTTTTATTATTGCTGCTCATAATGTACCTTATGTAGCTACTGCTAGTGTAGCTTATGTAACTGATTTATATGACAAAATCTTAAAAGCTAAGTCTATAAAAGGGTTTAAATATATTCAAGTATTAGCTCCGTGTACCCCTGGGTGGTTGTTACCTACTGAAAAGAGTGTAGAATCAGCGAGATTAGGGGTTCAAACTGGGATGTATCATCTATTTGAAATAGAAAATGGTATATTTAAAGTTAGTCCTCCAAGTAAGGCTTATTTAAAGAAGGAAAAACGAAAACCTGTAATAGAGTATCTTCAAATTCAAGGTAGATTTAAACATTTAAAAGAAGAAGATATCAAAAGAATAGAAGAATGGATAGATACTATATCAGAAGAATATGCTCAATTAGATGGTAAAAGAGTATTTTAAAAATTGTTTTTTATTAATTTAATCTTAAATCTTAATAATATTTAAGAATTTAAGATTTGTTTAGTATTAATAATCCAAAGAATTAAGTTGCTTTATTTGATGATTTGGATGATTTTATAATATTGACTTAAAGTGTAGATGTTATATTTAATTTTGGGAAATAATTATATAAATTTTTTTAATAGTGAGCATAATTTTTTGATTCCAGGTTATTATACTATTTCTAAAGATCAATTAACTTATTTTGGCTCTTATTCTTTTTTACAATATATCTTATTTAATCAGTATTTGAGAAATTCAATTTTTAGTAATTCAGTTTCTTTAAATGGGGTAGTTATAAAAAAGATTATTGATAATAATATTTTGGATAATGAAAAAATTTTTTTTAAGATTATCAATTCTATTTTTATCAAGGATGATCTTTTTAGGAGTTTAGTTGAAATAGATTCTGAATATAAAAAAGACTATGAAGAATATAGAATTTATTATCCCGATTGGGAGTTATTAAATTATTATATAAAGTTTAGTCAAGAATTTTTTTTTATTAAAAGATTTGATTTTGATAATTTTCAAACTAAAATTATTATTGACATTTTTAATTATTTTAATAAAAAGATAAAAATTATTAATTCTTGGGAATATTATTTTAAATTATTTAAAAATGAGATAAAGTATAATAAAGCTTATTTATTTTTTTATTTTGGGTTTTATAGTATTGAGTTATTTATTATATCCTTTGGAAATTTGTTATATTTTTTAACCAATAGATATTATAATGTAAGTTATAAAAGTTTACTTAATAAATTATATTCTTATTTACATCAAAAAGGGATTTTTGTAAAATATATTGATTTAGTTAATTTATGTAATTTTTTGTTAAAAAATATTGTTTATATTGTACATAATGAGTTCGATAATAGAGTTTTAGAATTAATGTCAAAGGATGGTGATAATTTTATTAAAAAGAGTTTATTTATTAATCAATTTAAACCGATTTTATTTGAATTTTATAAATCATTAAGAGATATGTTTATTAATATTTTTACTAATATAGATTTGCAGGTTATGGAGGATATATATGATGGGAATTTTAGGATTATTTCTAATTATGAAGTTAGAGATCTTTTTTTAGGTTTATTAAATGATATAATTTTGGAAATAAAGGTATAGGGGGAGATCTTTATGAAAGTAGGATATTTTACTACAGTTGCTATTGAAGCTGCTTTAGCTGCGGGGGAATTTCTAAAAAATCTTTATAGAAAAGATATTGCTGTTGATTATAAAGGGGATCGGAATCCTGTGACATTTGCTGATATTGAATCTCAAAGGATAATAAAAGAAATAATATTAAAAAATTTTAAAAATAGTGTTTTTTTAGCTGAAGAAGATTTCAATGAATTAGATATAGAGTATTATAGGAATTATGAGGATTATTTGTGGATAATAGATCCTTTAGATGGTACGGTTAATTTTAGGAAGGGGTTTCCATTTTTTTGTGTTTCTATTGCTTTACAGTATAAAAAAGAGATAGTTTTAGGGGTTATTTATAGTCCTGTATTGAATGAGTTATTTATAGCGGAAAAAGGTAGTGGTGCTTATTTAAATGATGAAAGGATTTATGTATCAAAGATTAGTGAGTTAAAGAAGAGTGTATTAGCTACGGGGTTTTCTTATGCTTTAGCAACTAATCCTGAACCACATATCACTTTTTTTAAGGAATTATCTGTAAAAACAGAGGCTGTAAGGAGAGCAGGAAGTGCTGCCATTGATTTAGCTTATGTAGCTTCTGGTATCTTTGAAGGGTTTTGGGAATTTGATTTAAAACCTTGGGATACTGCAGCTGGTTACTTATTGGTTTTGGAAGCTAATGGTAAAGTAACTACTTATCAAAATAAAAATTACTCTGTATATGATAAAACTATAGTAGCTTCTAATGGGTTAATTCATGATTATATTATAAATATTGTTAAAAATTACGAATATCAATAAGGTTACATAAATTACAGGATTTATTCTAATTAGCTATGATTTTTATTTATATAGTTTTTTTAAATAGTTGGTTTAGGTTTTTTATTTCTTGGGTTTTATCTACTTCTTCTTTTCTGGTAGCCCAAGAGGGGTAAGGGAATCTTATAACTATTGGTAGAGGGCAGTCAGGTTGAGAAAGTATCATATTACCAGGTTTTAGTATTATTGCTCGTTTTTTTAGTGCTTCATTTAAGAAAGAATAATAACTTTTAGAAATTTCAAATGAATCGGATCTACCTAATACTTTTATAGCACAGTTAGATAGGATTCTATTTTCTACTAAGGAAGCGGTTTGTTGAGCACTTAGTAATATTATTCCTAAGCTTCTACCACGCTCTGAGATATCTATTAATACATCTTTTATAGGGGTATCCGCATTTGCTGGTGCATACTTGTTTAACTCATCTATTACAAAAAAGTATTTATTTAAATCTTGTTCTTCTTCCTTTTTTTGATATATTAAATAAAGTATAGCAGATACTACAAAATTTTTAGCTTTTTCTGGTAGGTTATGAACATCTATTACCGTTAAGCTACTATTACTTATTTTTTCCATTATGTTAACTTTATTTTCAATAGATTTAGATACCAAGAAATTACAATCTTCTTTTATTTTTCTAAATCTTCTTAAAAAAGCAAATATAGTTCCTGTTGATTCATTTATTTCCCCTTTGTTTATTTTAAAATATTCTTCTAAATAATTATAAAGATCTTCTAAATTTTCTAATTGAA
>JAPYWL010000006.1 GCA_028276365.1 Deltaproteobacteria bacterium
CTAAGGGAGATTCTCCTAAGCCTGTTATTTCTACATTTTCAGGGAGTAATACGGGGATTTCAGCAGGTAATATCCCGCATTTATCACAATAAATAATAGGTATAGGAGCCCCCCAATATCTTTGCCTACTTATTAACCAATCCCTTAATTTATAGCTAACTGTTTCATATCCTAAGTTTTTTGATTTTAAATAATTTACAATAAATGTTTTAAATTGGTTAGAATCCATATTATTACAGTTAATACCATCAATTAGAGGTAAATTAATCATATATCCTTCTCCTTCATAAGCTCCCTCTAATTGTTCTATATTTTCTTTGGGCATAATAACTGGGACAATAGGTAGATTATATATTTTAGCGAATTCATAATCTCGGGAATCATGGGCAGGAACACCCATAACTGCTCCTTCTCCATAATCCCCTAGAACATAATTAGTAATAAATACAGGTACTTTATTTAAATTAACGGGATTTTCTGCATAAAAACCTGTAAATATACCCTCTTTAGTTTTAACTCTATCTGCTGTAGTTAAGCTTAGTATTTTTTTTACAAAATCCTTAATTTCAAGATTATTAGTTTTTTTTATTATTGTATTAACTAAGGGGTGTTCAGGAGCAATAGCTAAAAATGTTACACCTAATAAAGTATCAGGCCTAGTAGTGAAAATAGAAATAGTATCTATTAGTTCATTTTGATAGAAAATTTTAAAAAATATTTTAGCACCTTTACTTTTACCTATCCAATTTTTTTGCATTATTTTAACTTTTTCTGGCCAACCTTCTAACTCATCTAAGGATTCTAGTAATTTATCTGCGTATGCTGTTATTTTTAAATACCATTGTTCTAATTCTTTTTTAGTAACTATGTTATGACATCTCCAACACTTACCGTCTATAACTTGCTCATTAGCTAATACTGTACTACAATGATTACACCAATTTACTAAACCTTTTTTTCTATAAGCCAATGAATTCTCAAAAAATTTGAGAAATAAATATTGTGTAAATTTATAGTATTCAGGTATAGAAGTATTTATTTCTCTATCCCAATCATAGGAGATACCCAATTTTTTTAGTTGTTGTTTCATATTGTTAATATTATTTTCTGTCCAGGTTTTGGGGTGTATGTTGTGTTTTATAGCAGCGTTTTCAGCAGGTAATCCAAAAGCATCCCAGCCTATTGGATGTAATACATTGTATCCTTTCATAAAATAATATCGAGCTATTACATCTCCAATAGTGTAATTTCTAGCATGTCCCATGTGTAACTGACCACTTGGATAAGGAAACATCTCCAATACATAATACTTTTTTTTAGTTTTATCATTATAGGCTTTATAAATTTTATTTTCTTCCCAATATTTTTGCCACTTGGATTCTATTTCTGTATAATTATAAACTTCTTGATTAGTTATCATAGATTATTCCCCCTGCTTTAAAAAAATTATGATTTCTTTTTTTATAATTTATATTTTCTAACTATATTTTTTTATAGTAATTACAATATTCCTTTAGAAAGCAGGTATTACATTTAGGTTTGTTTTTACATATAACTTGACCTAAAGCTACTAAATAATGATTTAATTTATCTTTTATTTCATTGTTTTTTATTGTATTTATTATTTTAAAAGTTTCTAATTCATTTTTAGTCTTTACTATTCCTAATCTATTTAGAATCCTATGAACATGAACGTCTACTCCGACAATTGGAATATTATATATACTATTTAAGATAATAGCACCTACTTTTTTCCCTACTCCTGGTAACTTTGTTATTTCATCTATATTATTTGGTATCTCTGAATTATAATTTTCTATAATTTTTTTAGAAAAATTTAATAAATATTTTGCTTTAGTTTTATAAAATCCTAATGGTTTTAGTATTTTTAAGAGTTTATTATATTCTATATTAATGATGTCTTGGGGAGTTTGAATGTATTTAGATAATTCTTGTAGCACTTTAATAAGTATTTTATCAGTAGTACGTGAAGATAAAATAGTAGCAAAAACAGTTATCCATTTATTGCTTTTTTTTATTTTTATTAATTCGTTTATAGGAGCTTCTTTTAAGGAATTGTTTATTTCTTTTTTTAAGACATTAAAAACTATTTCTAATTTATTTAGATCAATTTCAGTTAAATTTTGGCTTTTTATATTTTTGGGATTCATAAATTTTTAATGAAGAAAGAATATATGAAGTACAATATAAGTAATAATAGCGATTAAAGTAGAGACTATAGCTACAGGGGTTCCATATTTTAGGAATGTAATAAAATCTAATTTGTACCCTTTTCTAGTAGATATGTCTGCAGCTACAATATTAGCAGATGCTCCTATTAACGTTAAGTTTCCACCCATACATGCACCAATAGATAAAGCCCACCATAATGGATCTAAATTACTATTTATACCTACTACTTCTTTTAAAACTTTAGCAAATGCAAGAGTATATGGGATATTATCTACAATTCCGCTAATAAACATAGATGAAAATGAAATTATTACCATACCTTTATATAAATTATCTCCTATTAAGTTTATAAGATTCTTAGAGATTATACTAAAAACATGATGTTCTTCCATAGCTCCTATGATTATAAATAAACCTATGAAAAAGAAAATAGTAGCCCACTCTATTCTCTCAAATATTTCAATAGGAGATAGCTTAGTAAATAGCATTAATAAAGACGATGTAAATAAAGCAATGAATCCAGTTTCCCAATGGAATTTATGACCTATTATAAATAAGATAATTGTTAAAATGAAGAGTCCTAAAGATATTTTCATTAACTTGTAATCCATAACTAAATCTTTTTCTAATTCTTCTATTTGTTCTACATCTTTTTGTTCTATTTTGATATTATCTAATTTGATAATATATTTAAGCATTAAGATATTAACGATTAATCCTGTGATGAATCCAGTAAAAGCGGGAATACTAACATGTATTAAAAAATCTACAAATGATTTTTTAGCAATAGAACCTATGATAATATTAGGTGGGTCACCTATTAAAGTTGCAGTACCTCCAGTATTACTTGCTAAAACTATACTTATAACAATGGGAACTGGATTAACTTTGATATTTTCACATAACCTTATGATAATAGGGGTTAAGAATAAAACAGTGGTAACATTATCTAAGAAAGCAGAAGCTAAAGCTGTAAAAGTTGTAAAAAATATTATGATTTTATATATATTATTCCCTGTTATATCTAAGATTTTGGAAGCTAATAAATGAAATAATCCACTTTTTCCCATTATTATTACTATATTCATCATACCAAATAATAAAAAGATAGTATTATAATCAATATACCCCCAAGCTTTATTAGCATCTAATAAACCTAATAAAATTACAACTGAAGCAAAGATTAAGACAGTTACTGTCCTATGAAAGTATTTCTCAAATAATATAAGAATATAAACTATTAAGAAAATTAAACTACTTAATAATGCTTTATTTGAAAGGATATGTTCCATAGTTTTCCTCCTGGGGTTCTTACTTTGGTTTACTCCTTTATTTTCTTATCTGCTCATAATTTTGGAAGGTAATATAAAAATAGGTAGATATAAACCTAATAGTAAAATGAAAACGAAACCACCTAAAATTAATATCATAGCAGGTTCTATTAGTTTCATTACTCTTTCTAAAATTATTTCTAATTCTCTGCTATAGAATTTATCTATATATTCTAACATTTGGTAAATATTACCACTTCTTTCTCCAGTAATTAACATTTGTTCAACCATTGGTTCTAATAGTTTTGTATTTATTAAGCTTTCACTAAGTTTTTTACCTTTTTCTATTTGTTCTATAGCTTCTTTGATTTTGGATGTAAATATTCCGCTATTTGTTGCTTTAGAAGATAGTTCTAAAGAAGGGATTATAAGCATCCCTGAATTTAGAGTTATGTAAAGTGATTTAAAAAATATTGAGTTATAATAAAATAATAAAGCTTTACCTAAGACAGGGATTTTTATAATAATTTTTTCTAAGTATTTTTTTAAGTCCATATTAAACGAAATAAAATAAGCTAAAAATAAACTAAAGAAAATAAGTATATAAAACCAAATTCCATTTTTAAATAGAAATATTTTTTCATTAAAAAATTTAGATATTTTTAGTAAGGTAACTGTAATAAAGGGTAAATCTTTATATATTTTATCAGGACCAATAATTTGGGCAAAAATTTGCTCAAACTTTGGAATTACGAAAAAGATAGCAATAGCTAAAACAGCTAAAGCTACTAATATTACTAATGCTGGATATATCATAACGTTTATTAGCTTGTTTCTCATACTAATAGCATATTCATAATAATCTGATAAATATTTAAATATTTTATCCAAATTTCCTGAAGCTTCCCCTACTTTGATTAAATTAATAAACAAGCTTCCAAAGTTTTTTTCATACTTTAAGAAAGCTCTATAAAAGCTAACCCCTGCATTTATATCAGTTAATATATTTTCAAAGATATTTTTTACCTTTTTATTTTTAAATGTTTTTATAAATATATTAAACATAACATTAACGGGCAATCCTGCTTCAAACATTTGACTAAATTGCCTACTGATAAAGCTCAGTAAATTTATGTTTATTTTATAAGCAAATAAATTTTCCCAAAAATTGGAATTAAATTTTAAACTAAGATTTAAATTAAAAGTAGAAACTGGTTTTATTTCTATTACTGTATTTATTGATGGATTAGTTTTTACATAATTATATATTTCTTCTTCATCTTTACTTTCAATTGATAGTTCTTTTATATTTGAGTTTTCATCATAATATTTTACTAAGTATTTTTTCATATTATAGATATTCTATTGTTTAAGTTTTTAAACCTTTTTAATAAAAAGGTAGGTTTATTTTTATGTAGAATAAAAAAAGGGATACTAAAAAGTAGCATTTAAAAATTTTTATAAATAAGGGGAAATTAAATGAAGGTAAAATTTTCTACTCCCAAAGAATCTAAGGAGATCCAAGCTAAAAGTGTTAAACTTGATACAGGGAAAGGAACTTTAATTATATATCCTAATCATACTGATGCTGTTATTAAATTAGCTAAAAATAGTAAAGTTTATATAGATGATAAAGAATATCAAATAAATATGGGGATTGTTAAGATAGAAAAAAATGAAATATTAATAATTGCAGATGTATAGAAAATTTATTGGCAGATTTATAGAAAATTTAAATTATAATTACTTATACGCTATAGATGTACAGTATAGATGATAATGAAGTTATAGAAATAGTAGGAAAAGAGAAGCTTGAGGGTGAGTTAATTCCTCAGGGTTCTAAAAATGGAGCTTTACCTTTAATAGCAGCTTCTATTGTTTTTGATTATCCAGTTAAACTCTATAATATCCCTAATATTGAAGATGTTAATATTTTATTAAGTATTTTAAAATATATAAACTGCAAAATAAAGTTTGAAAATAATGAATTAAGTATAGATTGTTCAAATTTAGATAAATATGAAATTCCCTGGGAATTAGCTTCTAAGATGAGAGCTTCTTTTGATTTATTAGGTCCTATTGTTTTTAAGTTTTCTAAAGCGAGGATTCCTTTCCCTGGTGGATGTCTTATTGGTAATAGAAAGGTAGATATTCATCTATATGCTGCTAAGCAATTAGGTTTTGAAGTAGAAATAAATAAAGGTGATGTTTTTATTAGCAATTTTAACAAATCAAAAATAAATAAGGTTATAAACTTTTGGATTCCTTCTGTGGGGGCTACAAAGAATGTTGTGTTTTTAGCTGCTTTCGCTGCTAATATAATTAATGATGAAATTCTTGTTAATAATATCGCTGTTGAGCCTGAGGTAATTAAATTATTTGATTTTCTTATAAGTAATGGTTTTAATTTAGAATATTCAATCGAGAAAAAATATCTTAAAATTAAGCCATTTAAGCTTAAAAATTATAATTACTATGAAGATTTTAATATCTTAGATAGGATAGAAGCAGGAACCTATATTCTAGCAGCTTTAGCTACTAAAGGTAGGATATTTGTTAAAGAAAATAGTTATTTTAAAGATTATTTTAAACTTTATTTAACTTTAAATTCTTTGTTAAATGTCTTAAAACAAATTGGCTTTAAAGTAGAAATCTATAATGATGGGATATATTGTGGATATGAAGGGGATAATTTGAAGTTGGATGGGGATTTAAAATCGATTGATATTGAAACGGGATATTATCCTGAATTTCCTACTGATTTACAACCTCAAATAGTAGCATTAGCTTTATCTATAAACGGAATTAGTACTATTAAAGAAAAGGTTTTTGATGATAGGTTTATATATGTAAATGAACTAAGAAGATTAGGAGCTGATATAGATGTAATAGATAATAAGATTGCAATAGTAAAAGGAGGAAGAGAATTAAGTGGAGCTAAGGTTATAGCTACTGATATTAGAGGAGGAGCTGCTATCTTAATTGCTTCCCTGATTGCTAATAATACTTCCGTTATATCTAATATATATCAAATTAAAAGAGGATATGAAAATTTAATTAACAAGTTTTCTAACCTTAAAGCTAAGATAAAATTAAGATTTAATAAAGAAAACGAAGTGTATGGATATAAATATTAATTATAATGGTAAAAAACATTTTTTAGATTTAGCTACAAGAATTGGTATAGATTTAGGAACCAATTCTATATTACTTTATGTAAAAGGAAAAGGAATAGTATTAAAGGAACCTTCTGTTGTTGCTATAGATAAATCTAAAGGTGGTAAAGTTTTAGCTGTTGGGGAGAAAGCAAAAGAGATGATAGGTAGAACTCCTTCTCATATAGTTGCTGAAAGACCTATAAAAGAAGGAGTTATAGCTAATTATGAAGCAGCAGAAGCTATGTTAAAATATTATATAAATTTAATTAGAAATTCTTCTTTAATTAATAAGATATTTAAACCTATAGTAGCTGTATGTATTCCTGCGGAATATAATAGTGTAGAAGAAAGGGTTATAAAGGAAGCAGCGTATGCCGCAGGAGCTAAGGAAGTATACATTATAGAAGAACCAATGGCTGCTGCTATCGGTGCAGGACTTAAAGTTAATTCTGCTAAAGGTAATATGGTTGTAGATATAGGTGGAGGTACTACTGATATTGCTGTTATTTCTTTAGGAGGAATTATCGTTAAACAAACTATAAAGGTTGCTGGTGATAAAATGGATGAAGCTATTGCTAAGTATATCAGAAAAAATTATAACTTACTTATAGGTGAGCAAACTGCTGAAAAAATTAAAATAAATATAGGCACTATTATTCCTTTAGAACAAGAATTATCTATGGAAGTAAGGGGTAGAGATTTATTTACTGGGTTACCAAAAATTATTAATATAACTTCAAGTGAGATAGCAGAAGCTTTGTGGGAACCTGTTAGTGCTATAGTTGATACTGTTAAATCTGTTTTAGAAGTAACTCCTCCAGAATTAGCAGCTGATATAATAGAAGAGGGTATAACTTTAACTGGAGGTGGAGCTTTGCTTAGGGGATTGGATAAAGTTATTTCTAAAGCTACGGGAATAAAAGTTAATATTCCCGAAGATCCTATTAGTTGTGTTGCTTTAGGTACTGGTAAGTATGCTGAAGCTCTATAGATTTATATATATATAACGTGGTTTTGTTATAGTATAACAATATTTATATTATTAGGGTTTTAGCGGCTTAATTTTAAGTAGTGGTTACAAATTTTTGAGTTGGGATTTTACCGTTTACTAAGTTTTTCATGAATACTTTGGTCATTGCTAACACTTCACTTTTTAGCATATCTAATTCTTCTTTGGATTTAGGATAAAAGCTATTACCGATCTCTAAAGTATAGTTAAATCTACCTTCTACATGATGGTAATCTTCGCTACTGCCAGTAGTAGGGTACATAGAAACTGATTGTTCTACATAATATTTATTATTAACAGCTTTGGCCATTTCTTGAGCTACTTCTTTATAGATTGTATCCCATTGAGTAGGTTCTGTGGTATGTCCCCAAGGATATAAAATTGCATTTGAATAGCTGTGGATATCAATAACGGTATCAATGTGTTTAGAATTAACTAATTTAGTAATAGCTTTAATTTCTGCTTCGCTATTACCATAAGGACCTCTATAAGTATCTGAATTAACGCTATCACTTGCTCCATAATCATCCCAGGTACTATCTGGCTTATCGTTTGGTTGTCTATATAATGTTGGATCTTTTGGAGTAAAATAGTTTCTATTTAAATCTACTCCTATTCCATTATCAAATTTAGTTTTATTTTTTCTCCACCATCTATCTTGCTTTAAGGAATATTCGTAACCATCGGGATTAACAACAGGTAAAATGTATATATCTAAGTTATCAAGATATTTATTTAGTTCTGGATCATTAGATTCTAATAATTTTTCAGCTATATTAAGAGCAGCTTCACCTGTAGCCCATTCCCTTGCATGATGTAATCCTGTTATTAATATACTTTTTTTCTTTCCTTCTTCTTCATTTACATTTTTTGATATCCTTATAACTACAATATCTCTTCCTTCAAAAGTTTTACCTAAATACTCTAATTTAACTTTATCGGGGTATTTTTTTTCTAATTCTATCATTTTAGAGATAATTTGATTATAATCTCTAATAAAAGTTGGGGCTTTTATATCTATATCTTGTAAGTAATCTTTAAAGTCATTTATTATATTATCCTTATTTATAATTTCAAATCCATCTCGGGTTTGTTTAATTTTTAAGTCATCATTTTTTATTAGAAAATCTGTTATTTCTTGATCATCTAGAATATGATTATTATTTTTATCTATTTTTTTACTATAGTCTATATGTTTTAAAGAAACTGGAACTAATTGGTTATTAACTTTTAGATAGTATTTATCCATTTCTATTACCTCCTTTTATTTTTTTCTTTACTTTATCGAAATATTAATTTTTAAATAAAAAAATATAAAAAAAAATGTAAAAAAAATGTAAAAAAAAAGATAATATGTAATAATAATAATTTAGTTTATGAAACTGACAATGGATTTAAAGAGGGATTTAACCAAGGATTTAAGGTATTTATATTTTCTTTTGGATTATTAAAATATTGTTCTATTATTTGTTTAATTTCGGGATCTGCTTGAATTGTTTTAGAATTTATTTCAAAAGGTTTAAGAGTGAAATCCAAGACTTTATTTTGTTTTTTATCATATTTTATTTGAGAGAATCCTAAATGTTTTGTATATGCTCCCATTTCTACTATATAGGTTTTATGTTCAAAACCTTTTAGGTTGGTTTTTATAATAATAGGATCTGGAGTGTAATCATGATCATGTCCAGCAAAAACTACATCTATATTTGAAGCTATATCAGGATTATTAGTTAATATTTGTTTAATTTTATTAATTCCTTCATGAGCTAATAATATAACTATATTTGATTGAGCTCTAACTTTTGGGATTAATTCTTTTAGAACTTCAGTTATAGGAATTTTAATTGTATCTTTACCTACTTGTGGATTTGCATCTGTAGCTAATTCAGTAGTACATACGCTAATAAAAGCTATGTTTATTCCATTTTTGTTAAGAATTACATAAGGTAAAATACCATCAGGTAATTTATTAGTGGATTTATCCAAAATATTACTATTTAATACTTTAAAATTAGCTTGTTTAACATATTCATTAATTAATGTATTAACACCGTATTGATATTCATGGTTTCCTGTAGCTGCTAAATCGTATTTTAAGGTATTCATTATTTTTATCATTGGTTTAAAATGATGTTGTTTATCATGTGGAGGATTGTATACTGTATCTCCTATATCTATTAATAACGAATCTGGATATTGATTTTTCAATTTTTTTATAACAGAAGCAATATAAGGCATACCGCCAGTTGAATCATTGTTGGGATAGTATTTACCATGCATATCATTGGTATGAATTATATTTATGTTTATAATATCTTCATTTGAAGGATCTAAATTTAAAGAATCTGAATTTGAATAGTTTAGTTTATTTTGGGACTTTGAAAAAAAAAATTATTTATTTTATTTTTGAATTCATTTATTAATTTTTGAATAATCATAGTTTAATAATTAATTAATTTTATTTTTATATAATAGAAAATAGTTAATAAAATGTTAAAAATTGAAATACTATTTTAGGGGTGTATAAAAATTTGATTTTAGGGTATATATATAAATGGACAGAAAGGAAGGAGGTGTATAGAAAATGGCAACTCAAACATTAAAATTAAGAATGTTAGAAGATAGAGTATTAGTAAAACCAATGCTTCAAGAGGATAAAACAGAAAGTGGGATATATTTACCAGATAGTGCTAAGGAAAGACCCCAAAAGGGAGAAGTAGTAGAAGTAGGTCCAGGTAAATTATTGGATAATGGACAAAGAGTAGAGTTAACTGTTAAAAAGGGAGATAAGGTATTATTTGGTAAGTACGCAGGTACTGAAGTAAAATTTAAAGGTGAAGAATATATTATCTTAAGAGAATCTGAAATATTAGCAATTATTGAAAGTGAATAAAAAATAAATTATAAGATAGGAGGAGGTGTTAAACTTTATGGCAGGTAAAATGATATTATTTGATACAGAAGCAAGACAAGCTTTAGAAAGAGGAATAAAATATGTATATGATGCTGTAAGAGTTACTTTAGGGCCAAAAGGTAGAAATGTAGTTTTAGAAAAGAAATTTGGGAGTCCATTGATTACAAATGACGGTGTAACTGTTGCAAAAGAAATAGAATTAGCAGATCCAGCAGAAAACATGGGAGCACAATTATTAAAAGAAGTAGCTTCTAAAACTAATGATATAGCAGGAGATGGGACTACAACTGCTGTAGTTTTAGGTTATAATATTGTTAAAGAAGGATTAAAAGCAATAGCAAGTGGTGCTAATCCTATTTATCTTAAAAGAGGAATAGATAAAGCTAAGGAAGTAATTATTGAAGAATTAAAGAAACAAGCAAAAGAAGTGGATTTTGAAGGGAAAACTAAGTCAGAAATAGATGATTTAGAAAGGGTTGCTACAATAGCTGCTAATAACGACGAAGAAATTGGTAAAATGATAGCTAAAGCTATTAGAATGGTTGGTAAAACGGGAGTAATTACCATTGAAGAATCTAAATCTTCTCAAACTACTTTAGAGCATGTTGAAGGAATGCAATTTGATAGAGGTTATATTTCTCCATATTTCGTTACTGATTCTGAAAGAATGGAAACAATATTAGAAAATCCATATATATTAATAACAGAAAAGAAAATAGCTGCAGTTAATGATATAATTGGAATATTGGAAGTAGTAGTAAGAGAAGGAAAACCTTTATTAATAATTGCAGAAGAAGTAGAAGGTGAAGCTTTAGCTACTTTAGTTGTTAATAAATTAAGAGGGGTTTTAAATGTATGTGCTGTTAAAGCTCCTGGGTTTGGTGATAGAAGAAAAGAAATGCTAAAAGATATAGCTATATTAACTGGTGGAGAAGTTATTAATGATGAATTAGGTATAAAATTAGAAAACATTAGATCTTTAGAATATTTAGGTAAAGCTGAAAAAGTAAAAGTTACTAAAGAAAATACTACTATAATTGGTGGAAAAGGGGATACTACCAAAATAAATGCTAGAATTGAACAAATAAGAAAACAAATAAAAGAAACTGAAAGTGAATTTGATAGAGAAAAACTACAAGAAAGATTAGCAAAATTAACTGGCGGGGTAGCTGTTATAAAAGTAGGTGCTCCTACTGAAACTGAGTTAAAAGAAAAGAAATTAAGAATGGAAGATTCTTTAAATGCTACTAAAGCAGCAGTTGAAGAAGGAATTATTCCCGGTGGCGGAACTGCTTTAATTAGATGTATTCCTGCTTTAGAAAAATTAGAAAAAGAATATACTGGAGATATGGCTTTAGGTATTAGAGTTGTTAGAAATAGCTTAGATAAACCATTAAGACAGATAGCAGAAAACGCAGGATTTGATCCTGGATCTATAGTTGAAGAAGTTAAGAGATCTAATGAAACTCATGGTTTTGATGCTGTTAACGGTAAAATAGTTGATATGTTTAAATCTGGTATAATTGACCCATTAAAAGTTACAAGAAGTGCTTTAGAAAATGCTTGCTCAGTAGCTGGTATGGTATTAACTACTGAGACATTAGTTGCAGAAATCCCAGAAAAAGAAAAAGATAAAGGACAAAGCTATCCACCAATGCCTGAATACTAATTTTAAAAAAAAATAAAGTAAAGTAAAAAACTAAGGGGAGGGAAATTTTTCCCTCCCTTTTTTATTTTATTTATTTTTATATTATTTTTTAATTTATACTATAGAACTCCTGGTAATCCAAAACTACCACTAAGTTGAGTAAAATTAAAATTAAAATTAAACTGATTGAATTGATTGTTTTGTTGATTTTGTTGTTGTAATAGCATCATTAATAAAATTATCAATAACATTATGATTAATTGGTTATTAATTGAGTTAGGATTATTTTGATAGTATTGATTTCCAAATGGTGACATACCTGGGCTCATACCGCCTAATGGATTCATACCGCCCATGGGTAATGAAAATGGAGACACTGGATTTTGTCCGCCTAATGCTCCACCTAATATTCCTCCTAATAACCCGCCTAATATTCCACCTAATATTCCTCCTAATATTCCCCCTAGTAAGCCGTTAAGCATATTGTTCATTGGATTTATGTTAGCTATATCTCCAAAACCTTGTCCTATACCAAAACCAGTACCTATTCCAAAGCCTCCACCTATACCAAAACCAGTACCTATTCCAAAACCTTGTCCTATAATTCCTCCAAACCCTCCTAGTTGATTTATCATTTTTATTCACCTCCTTTTTATATTTATAAATATAATTTTTTTTGTTTTTGTTTTTATTTTATTTTGTAAAAATAATTAAAAAAATGTTAAAATTGTAAAAATTATGTATTTACTACTTGATTAAATGAATAGAGAAAAAGTTAAAGGCTTATTTATTAGCGATAAATTTAAAAAATATCTTTACACTAGAGTTTTCTTAAGAGTTTTTCTATATCTTAAGATTATTGTAATTGTGTGATTTTAATAAAAAATACTAATTAGTGTTTTGTTTTAGAGTATAATAGTTCTTATCTACTTTACTTTCCTTATGATTGTTTTTTAACTACTTTTAGTGATAAAGAAACTATTTTATTGTTTATATAGATTCCTGGGATATAAGCTATACCTTCTAGTTTTAACCTAACGTATGCGTCAAGCGGGAGATTATAAATCTCACCATCTTCGGTAATAAATTTTACTGAACACAATCCGGATAAAGATTTTCATATTGGGCAGGAATACAACCCTTAATTATTCTATACTCTTGAAATGGTTTATTTATTATCATTTCTATATGCATTTTTATTTTCTTCAATTGCTTAATTTATTTTTTAAGGCTTTGGATAGTTTAGTGTAACTCATATTTGGGAAATTATTTTATTACTTAGCTTTTGATTAAGATAAATTTTTTTCAATTAATGAGGCTAGCTGGATATCTTTATCAGTTATGGAATTAGAGGAATGAGTAAAAAGCTTTATAATGATTTTTTTATAATAGATTTCTAAGTCAGGATGATGATTAAGTTTTTCAGCTAAAAACGCAATCAAGTTAAATACTAAAACTACCTCTTTAAAATTATTTAAATTTATTTCCCTATAGAGTTTGTTATCTATAATTTTCCATTGATTATTTTCATTTAAAAATTTTTCTAAACTACTCATTTTATACCTCCTTTATATATTTACCTCTTTTTTTATATATTAAAGATTTCATTAATAGTATTGGCAACGTATTCAACATCATTTAATGAAATATAATGATACATAGGCAAGCTTAAAACTTTAGTAGCTAAATCTTCTGAATTGGTTAATGGATAATATACTTTGTAATTGTTTTTATTTAAATAAACAGGTAATTTATGTAAAGGATAAGGATAGTATATATTTGTTTCTATTCCTTTATTTTCTAGTTCTTTTTTTAGGTTATCTCTGCTAATAGGAGAATTATTTTTTATTAAAATAGTATATTGGTGATAAACATGATGAAAATTATTATTTTCTGGCTTGGGTGTAATTATGTAGGGATTTTTAGAAAGTATTCCATTATATAAATTAGCTGCTTTAATTCTATGATTATTAAATTTTTCAATATATTTTAATTTAACTTTAAGGATAGCTGCTTGGATTTCGTCCATCCTTGAATTATATCCAAATTCCTCATGATAATACTTTTTAATGCTACCATGTACTTTTAACATTTTACACTTTTGAGCTAATTCTTTGTTATTGGTTATAATAAATCCTGCATCTCCGTAAGCTCCTAAATTCTTGGTAGGAAAGCAAGAAAAAGCACCCAAATCTCCAAAGGTGCCAACCAATTTATTATTGTATTTAGCACCAAAGGCTTGTGCTACATCTTCTACTACTTTTAAATTATATCTCTTAGCTATTTCCATAACTTTTTCCATATTAACAGGTAATCCAAATAAATGAACTGGTATTATAGCTTTTGTTTTTTCAGTAATAGATTTTTCTATTAAATTAACATTTATATTAAAATTTTCATCTATATCAACAAAAACGGGTATAGCACCTATGTTGTTAATAACTTCAGCAGTAGCAAAAAAAGTAAATGGGGTGGTTATAACTTCATCTCCCTCTTTTATACCTAAGGATTTTAAAGAAATCAATAAAGCGTCAGTACCTGAATTAACAGTTATAGCATGCTTTACATTAAAGTAATTAGCTAAATTTTCTTCCAATTCTTGGACATTTTTTCCCATTATAAATGTTCCTGATTTTAGTACTTTTTTAATTTCTTCTAAAATTTCTTCCCCGATATCTTCAAATTCTGATTTCAAATCGAATAACTTTATTTTTTGTATTTTCATAACAACCCCCTTAAATTTTTTTATTTTTATTACTTAGTAAAACTTAATAATTATATTTTCTTTTCTATATTATAAAATTCTATAATATATATTAAATTTCTTTTTTTAACACTTTTTTTACATAAAAAATTGCTAATTGAGTTTTCAAAAGATAATACAAAATAAAACAAAAAAAAAAGGAGGGGATTAAAAATGATAAACTTAACAAAAATAACTAAAAAAATATTAATAAATATTTCTATTTTATTAATAATAAACGTGTTAGGAATAATTAATGAGTCATATGCTGTAAATGTAAGTCCTGTATATGTAAGTCCAGTATATGTTAATAGAGTGTATGTGAATCCTGTTTATGTAAGTCCGATTTATGTTAATCCTGTATATGTTAATAGAGTATATGTAAGCCCTACTTATGTCCCTCAAGTAATGATAAATAGAACTTATGTAAATACTAATTATGTATCTCCTGTTTATGTAAATCCTACTTATGTTAATAAAGTCTATGTTAATGAATATAATCCTTATAAAATTCTAAATGCATCTTATAAAAATATAAGAGTATCTTATTTTGATTATAATAAACAAGATTTTAGTAATTAATTTAAATTATTAAATTATAAACAAAGGAGGAAAAATGAAAATGTTTGAAATCAAAAATATAGGATTAAAAAAGACGGATTTTTTTAATAAAACTAAAAATATAGAAATTGATAAAAACCAAATTAAAAATAATTTAGAGATATTAAGTAGTGATGAATTTGATGGAAGATTAGTACTAACAGAGGGTAATGAGAAAGCTCAACAATTTTTAGTTGATAAATTTAAGGAATACAATTTAAAATCTTTTAATAATGATTCATATTTACAGGAGTTTAAATATAATAATTCAAAAGTAAATAATGTGATAGGGGTAGTAGAGGGTACTGATCCTGAGTTAAAGAAGGAAGTAGTAGTAATAGGTGCTCATTTTGATCATGTGGGGGAGGGGTGGTTTTGTTGGAGAGTACCTGGAACTAATGATAAAATATGTAATGGAGCAGATGATAATGCTAGTGGAACTGTATCAATGCTTGAGTTAGCAAGATTATTTTCAAAATATCCTACTAAAAGGACTATAATTTTTGTAGGATTTAATGCTGAAGAAATGGGACTAATTGGATCTAAAGATTTAGCTAATAAATTAAAAGAATTATTACCAAATTACAATGTTAAATATATGATAAATATGGATATGGTGGGTAGGAATGGAGACAAGCCATTAACTGCTGCTTATGGTTCTCTAAATCCTAAAGAAGAAACAATATTAAAACAAACCTTAGAAACTTTAAATTCTAATAAAGATTTTGATATAGTAAATGGTAAAAATTTTAAATATTTTCCATATTCTGATCATTATCCATTTTATAAATCAGGAATTCCTGTTATAATGTTTTCTTCTTTATTACATGAAGATTACCATAAGGTAACAGATGAAGTAAATAAAATAGATTACAAAGCATTATTTAAGAGAATTGAAGCAGTATATAATGTAGTAAATAAATTAGCTAATTCTTAAATTAATTAAAATGAAGGATTCAAAGTAGGATTTTAATTTTTTTAAATGTAAAATATATGTAGGATGATATAAAAAACTGAAATAAAGTAATGAGGAATAAGTAAGGGGGGAGCAGGATGTCAGATCCGATTTATTTAAACATCTTATGGCATCAACATCAACCACTTTATAAAGATCCTATAAAAGATACTTACACTGCTCCGTGGGTTAGATTACATTCTACTAAAGATTATTATGATATGGCTGCTATTTTACTTAATTTCCCTAAGGTAAAATTAACTATAAATTTAACTCCTTCTTTATTAATCCAATTACAAGATTATATTGATAAGATGAAGGACTATGCTGATGAAAAAAGTGCTCATTATTTAGATGAAAAATACTTCCCATATGGGAAATTAGATAAAGCCTTAGATCTTCTTTTTAAACCTGTAGATAAATGGACTAATGAAGATAAAGAATATGCTAAGAAAAGATTTTTTGATGCACATTATGATTCACAAATAGCTAAATATCCAGCTTATAAAAAACTATACGATAAAGTTAAAAATAATGAAGAATTAACTAATCAGGATTATCTAAATTTAAAGGTTTGGTTTAATTTAGTTTGGTTTGATTATGATTTTCTTACTAAGGAAGTGGAATTAATTGGCCAAGATGAAAACAATAACATAATAAAGGATAAAGTAACTAAGATAAAAGATATTTATTTAAAAGGGATTCAAGGTAAAAACTTTACTGAACAAGATGCAAAAGATATAATATTAGAAACTTATAAAATAATGAAATTTGTGATACCAATTCACAGGTATTTACAAAATAAGGGGCAAATAGAAATAACTACTACTCCATTTTATCACCCTATTTTACCATTAATAGATGATACTAATGTAGCTAAAGAATCTAATCCAAATGATAAATTACCCAATCAATTTAAATACCCTGAAGATGCAGATATTCAAGTAAAATTAGCTGCTGAATATTATAAGAAGCTTTTTGGAAAATATCCAGTGGGTATGTGGCCTGGTGAAGGAGCAGTTAGTGAAAGTGTTATTAAACATTTTGTTAAAAATGGAGTTAAATGGATTGCTACGGGTAATGAAGTAGTAATGAAATCAGGGCATGCTTATGATGTTTTAATGCCATATAGAGTAGATGTTGATAGTGAATTCTTAGATAATTTAAATAATGATGCTTTAACAGTTGTTCCTAGATCTTTACATGATAAGATAGGCTGGGATTATGGATATTATAGGGGTAAGGCAGATGGTATAGATGCTGCTAAGGATTATATTAATTTTGTTAAATCTTTAAAACATGTAGAAGCTGCTAAAAATGAGCCTATTTTTATTACTAATACTTGTGATGGGGAAAATGTATGGACTTATTATAAAAATGATGGCAAAGATTTCTTATTAGCTTTATACGATCTTCTTCAAAAAGATAATCAAATAATTACTATGACACCTAAAGAATTTATAACCCAAATAAAACCAGTAGATAAACAATGGGAATTAGAACCTTTAGCTACTGGTAGCTGGGTTAATGGAGATTTATCTACCTGGATAGGTGAGGACTCTGAAAATAAAGCTTGGAATATGTTAAATAAATTAAGACAAGAATTTATTAAAATTCCATTGCTAAATGAAATAATTCAACTAAAGGAACCTCAAAAAATAGATAGAACAAAATATTACCTTTATAAGGCATGGCATACTTTATTTGCTGCTGAAGGTTCGGATTGGTTTTGGTGGTATGGAAATGATTGGGATAGTGGTAATGATCAATATTTTGCAAGATTACATAGAGAATTAATGGTTAATGCTCTAAAATATTTATTAAAAGCTGGATACCAAGTTGAATTCCCTTCTTTAATATTTGAACCATTAGATCAGGATAATTCTTATTTACCTCCTACTATGTGTATTTATAATATTCAAGATACCAAATTAAATATAAAAATAATAAATCCACTTAATCAAAAAATAGACTTAAGTAATTTTATTATAAATATAATTGATTTAAATGGAAAAATAATATTTACTGAAAAATTATCTAATTTAAAACAAATAGAAAATGGTGATCTTGTATTTGATTTTTCTAATTTAGGTTTAAAGGATTCTGAATTAAACATAAATATAGTAAACTCTCAAACCCAAGAAATAGTGGATAAAGATTATATAATTAAATAAAAAAATAAAAATGTAAAAAATATGTTAAAAAAGCTAAATTTAGTTTTAATTTTTTAATAATTGATTATATAATTACTAAGAGTACCTTTAGGAAAAATATTAAAAGAGGGGGTGCTATTATGTCATTTGATGTTTTCTCTAATTTAAATGTAATAAGAAATAATTATGTATCACCTACCAATATTATTTCTACTTCATATAGTAATACCATAAGCTTATCAGTAGATGGATATATAAAAGATGATTTAAATGTAGTAGATTATGGTGATTTATATTCAACAGTTAGACCTAATAATATAAATACTTCATACAATCCCGAACCGATTCCGGCGGTTCCTGAACCTAATGAATCCTACTATTCTCAAATAAACGATTTGAATACCTTAAGTGATCAATTTAAATTATATTTAGATAAATATAATCAATTGGTTGGTGTATATAATAAAGTAGAAGTTGATAAAAACAAAGTATTAAATAATATAAAAAATATAGAAAATCATAAAGTTCAAATTCAACAAAGGATAGAGCAATTAAATAATCAGATAAATCAATTAAATAATCAGGCAACTCAATTGAGTAATCAAGCAAATAACTTGAGAAATCAAGCTAATAATTATGAATTACAGGCAAATAATTTGGAACAAAGTGCTAATATGTTAGAGCAGCAAGCACAAGCTTTATTATCTAATCCATTAAGTGCATCTGCGGGAGCTCAATTAATGGCTCAAGCTCAAGCTTTAAGAGCACAAGCTATGACTCTTAAAAATTTAGCTCAGCAACTTAAAACGCAAGCTCAACAATTGGATCAACAAGCTCAAGAGCTACGTAATAAAGCTAATGAATTAAGAAATCAAGTTAATCAACTCCAAAATAAACTCCAACAACTAGACGTTAAATTAAACAACTTTAAACAATTACTAAATAATATAAATAACTACCAAGAAAAGTTAAAACAAGCTATAATTAAAGTAGTTAAACATTTACAGTTAATATATAAACGTGCTCAAGAATTAATAAATCAAAAGCAGTTTGAAAACCAATTAAATTTATTAAATAATATCCTTAACAATTTAAATAATATAAGAGGTTTAGGATTTTATAATGCTAATAATAATAATATAAACCCAATGGCTATATTCTCTTTATTGGGCATGTTTATGAATAATCCATTAATGAATATGTTTTCATTATTAGGGGGACCTAAAATGGGATTTATTAATAATAATTTTAATAATCCGAATTTTGTTTTACCTGCTTTAGGAATGTTTAGCAGTTTTATAGCGTTTTCTTCTATGCCTATGCCATCTTTTAATTATCCAGCATTTAGTGTAGGCTTTGTAGCTTCTTTTAGAAAAGTTAAATCTATATAAATTAATACAATTATAATACAATTCCAATATAATTACAATTCTTTAAATAATAGTTTTTTAAATTGTTTTTACTAAAAATAGTGTTATATTTTTTTTATTTACTATATTTTTTTTTACTTTTTTTTAAATAGTATTAAAAAAAATTTTGATAAAACATTCAATAAAAAATTTAAAGATAATTAATAAAAAAAATAAAAAAGATGGTAGTTATAGAAAATCTTACTAATAATCTAAATATATAGAAACTATTTTTTTACAATTTTAACATTTTATTTAGAATTTTTACAAATTAAATAAAAAAATAATTAAAAAAATTGTAATAAATAATTAAAGAATTTAGGATAAAGGGGGTGAATAGAAAATGATGAATCAATTAAGTAGTTTTGGAGGATATATAGGTAGTAGCTTTGGGTATTATTATAACCAGTTAAGTATAGAACAAAAACAAGAAGTTAATAATATTTTAGGAAGTTTAGGAGTATCAATAAGTGAATTAGAATTTTACTTTGGATTTATATCTATAAGTTTAGGGAACGTATCATTTTTTGCTTTTGTATTTTTACTAAAGAAGAACCCAAATTTAATTAACAATCTAAGGGCTCAAGCTGCTGCTATGGGTTTTGGAGCTTTCGGAGCTGCTGGGTCTTTTAGTGTAGGAAATCCTACAAGTACTCCATTATATAGTTCCCCTACTACATCATCAAGTGGAAAATCAAGTTCCTCTTCTCCAAAACAAATTGGAGACGCATTTTTAACTGCTTTTTCTTCTAAAGATATAGAAAATCTTAAAAATGGTGGTAGCTTAGATTTAAAAAATGGAGTTTTAAGTAATTTAAATGATTTAGCTAAATATGATAAAAATGGAGATGGAAAGATTAGTGGTGACGAATTAAAAGACCTACAAGTATCAATTGATTATAACAAAGATGGAAAAATAGATAAAAATGAATTAAAATCAGCTGCAGATTCCAATATAAAAGAAATAGATCTAAAATCTGGAAAAGCTATTACAAACGATGGAAAAAATTTTGATCTAAAAGCGGATCCTAATGTCAATATAGGTGGAGAAAATAAATCAGCACTAATAATAGATTCTAATAAAGACGGACAATCTACTAAAGATCCTGATAATAGAGTACAACCTGGTGATTTTAGTCAATTTGGTTCTAAAACTGAGGATAAATCTTCTGACAATACATCATCTGCTAATGGATCTTCAAGTTCTAGTGGATCTTCAGAGGCAAGTGTTTCCTCAGGTTCTAGTAGTTCTTCAAGTTCTAGTGAGGCTTCTGGTTCTAGTGGATCATCTACCAGTGGATCATCTAGTGGTAGTAGCAGTTCTAGTGGTAGTAGTTAGCTCAGGTGAAGGGAAATAATAAAAATACATTAATATCATAATAAAAAATAAAATAAAATATGAATATAAAAGAAGCTTATAATCCTACTATAAATTTTATAGATTTATTATCCTACAATGCAGTACAAATAATAAATGAAATATATAATTTACAAATAGATTCACCAACTACTATACATTTTTATTATCAAAATGTAATTAAAAAAAATATAGTAAATGAATTTGATGTTATTATAGATATTTTGCAAATAAATAATAAAGATAATAATCAAAAAATAGATGATATTCTAATTTTAATAGAGGATGTAAAAGTAAAACTAAATTTATTAAAACAATTAATTTTAAATAAATTAGAAAATAAAGAAGAAAAAAATAATTCAGAAAATAAAGATGATCTTAAGGAATTAAAATTATCTTTTTTTTTAATAAATCAATTAGAAGCAGTTTTAAATCAAATAAATGTAGAAAATGAAAATCTTTATATAATAGATGTAGAAAATAAATTAATAAGTTATGAAAATAAGGAATTTTTAAATTTTTTAAAGTTATTAAAAAATTCTTTTGATAATGCAAAAGTTTCTATCTGGAATTTATATAACCAAAAATTAATAGATACCCCTTATTTTTTAAAAAATGAACAAAATTTTCTAAGAGAAATAGAGTTAAATGATTTTATAATTTTTTACTTATCAGATTTTATAAATTATGAATTGAATATAGATTGGGAGTTAATTTCATATTTACTATTTTATCAGGAATTACAAATAAAAGTAATCTTAAAATATCTTGGAGAATTTTCTAAAGAAAATCCATTAGAAAGCTTATTCAATATACTTTATAATAAAGATAATTTAATTCAAGATTATTTAAATTATCTAAAAAATTTTGTTGATTTAAAAAATTTTCAAAAGCAAATATTAGAAGATTTTATCTTAAAAATAGAAAAAGAAGGTATAAATTGTATAATATGTAAAGAAAACAAAATAGATTTTGTATATTTTAATTGTCCAAAATGTGATATATATTATATAGATTTAATTACAACTGCTGATTCAATAAAATTACTTTTTTATTTATTAATTTTAAATGAATTTGATCTTTTATACGAAAATGTTATTAATTTTAGAGATTATCTTTATTCACTAATAAATAAAAATACAAAAATTTATAATAAAATTGGATATATTCAAATAGATTTACTTTATATTAATCAAATGATAGGCAAAATAAGAGAAATAGAAAGTATAATAAGTATTTTAGATGAAATAATAAGGATTTTAGAATCAAAAAAAGAATTAGAAATATTAGATATATCAAACATCTCTAAAAATTTATATGAAATAAATAATAAATTAGAATTAATTTTATTTAGTATGATTTAGAAATTAATAGAAAATATTTTTCAATGAAATAATTTTTAGAAGCTAAAGGAATTTTATTAACAAAGGTATAATAATAATAATGAAGCTAAAGGGGGTGTAAGGGGTTCGACGGTAAGAGGTAAGGAGATAAGCTGCAGGCCGGGTCTTAGCTCCGTTAAAGCTAAGAGTAAAATAAACGCCGACAGAGAATTAGCTTTAGCTGCTTAATAATAAGCAGGCTTGCTAAGGTAGGTGCTTGCTACTACCTTAGTGGGTAAAAAATCTAGCAAGCTGCGCTTATAAGTCGCACCGCTTATAAGCTAAGCTAATCGGTGCTATGTGTATCTGTAGGTTCCTTGCTTATCCTACTGATACACTAAATCATAAAAGCAAGGGTTTGGTAGATTAGCCATAAATCTACCTAAGCCTGTAGATGCTATCTTCTTAGCTTACCGGACGTGGGTTCAACTCCCACCACCTCCACCACATTAAAAATATTCCCTAAATTAAAGATATAATCTAACTATTTTAATATCAAAACATTAATACTTATATCCTTGGGAATAATTTGTAATTCCTAAGATATTAAAATTAAAGTATCTATTAGTGTTTTGCTCAAAAATTTTCGGTAATTTTCAATAATTATTAATTCAAAAAATGAATAAAAAAATAAAATTGTAAAAAATTAGTAAAAAAAATATGAAAAATTATTTATTTTTTTAAAAAAGTGTATATATAAATAAAGGAAAAGATAATTTTTAGGGGGTGAAATTTTATGGCTATAAATCCAATAAATAATAGTTTTGATCTTAGTTCTCCTATATATAGTAACTTTTCTTTTGGTAATAATCAATATATTGGAATTGATCATGATATTCAGGGACAAACGGAAGCAGGTGATGTTAATCAAAATGATATCCAACAATTACAAAACTCTATTAATCAGGATAAACCCTTAGAAAATGCTGCCTTTGATTCTAATTTTAAAGTAGAAAAAGTTCCCCAAGAGCTAACTAAAAACTTTACCCAAACTTTAACAAAATTTGATGGTGGGATTTCTCAATTAACTAGTAAAATAACAAGCTTACAAAATGAATTAAAATCATTATTATCAAGAAAATTCAAACCAGGGGGATTAATTAACCAAATAAAACAACAAATAAAAATGTATACCCAAGGTTTAAAAAATCTTAAAAATCTAAAATCAAAATTCCTAAATCAAAGAAGTAAAACAGAATCACAAACAAAACAATTAGTTAACCAATTTACATCAAATAACCACGCTAAGGATGCTTTGTATAACAAAGGTGCTAATTTAATTTCACAATTCCCTAATTTAAATGGTGATTTTAAATTTTTATTAACTCCTTTTAGGTTATCAGTTAATGAAAATGGATTTAATTCAATGTTTGCTAATATATTTGGAGGCATAGGTGTAGGTATCTTAGGGGGAATGACTTTATTTAATTCATCTATTATTAATAATAATATTATGCAAATTCATGATGTAGATACTTTAGTAGGAATGTTATCCTCTAATCAAGAAATTATGGGAAATTTATTCAATAGCTATCAAAATTTGAGTGCAATGGAAGTAATGGAAACTCAAAAATTGATGCTACTTCAAAATGATTTAATGAGAATAAATCAGGGGCAAAGTTTTGCAAAAATGAGAAAAGCTTTTCACAAGATGAAGGAAACTATGTTTAAGGGGTTTGCTAAAGCTTTAGATATGGCTTCTAAGGTTTTGGATAAAATGTCAACTGTTATGGAAAATGCTGCTCAAGGATTAGAAGCTGCTGCTAATGCTGCTCAAGCTATTCCTTTGGTAGGTCCTGCAATTGCTGCTGCATTAAGGATGGCTGCTAAAGCTATCAGAATGATTGCTAAAATGTTTAAAAAAGCCGCTAAATTCCTTGAACAAAAATCTAAACTCATGGAAAATAAAGCTAAACATCTTAATAAAATGCAACAACTAATGGATAAAAAGATATCATTTCTTGATAAACTTAAGCAAAAAGCATTAGAACAAATTAGGAATATCACTGAAAGATTAAATCAAATAAGAGAAAGAAAAAATTACGTTGCTCAGATGATACAACAAAAATTAATTGAGCGTCAAATGATAATTCAAAGATTAATGATGCTAGGTGAAAATCCTAGTGGAATAGGAATGCCAGGAATAGGAATGCCAGGGTTAGGAATGCCAGGGCTAGGAATGACAGGGTTAGGTATGCCAGGGTTAGGAATGCCAGGAATGGGAATGCCAGGGTTAGGTATGCCGGGAATAGGAATGCCAGGAATGGGTATGCCAGGGTTAGGAATGCCAGGAATGGGTATGCCAGGGTTAGGAATGCCAGGAATGGGTATGCCAGGGTTAGGAATGACAGGGTTAGGTATGCCAGGAATAGGAATGCCAGGAATGGGTATGCCAGGGTTAGGAATGCCAGGAATGGGTATGCCAGGGTTAGGAATGCCAGGAATGGGTATGCCAGGGTTAGGAATGCCAGGAATGGGTATGCCACCTATTGGTATGCCTATGATGATTAATTCTATAGGTAATGTAATGTCAATGATGGGTATGGGATTAATGGGAGTTAATCCTTTAATGGGAATGTCTTTTATGTTAATGGGTTCTATGATGAATTTAATGGGTAATAATATGCTAATGCAAAGGGGATTAATGAATCCGTTAAGATCCAATATGTTAGGAGGCTTAATGGGAGGTATAATAGGGGGAGCTTTAGGAGGTGCAATAGCTGGTTCTGTTGGGTCTAGTTTTACTCCAAGATACGTTAAAAGACAAGCTGAACAACAATTAGTTCAATTAGCAAACTTTATATTAAATAATCAGGGTAATCCACAGGCACAGATGTACAAAATGATACTAAAAAATATTTATATTCAAATAGCACAAAGGATAGATATAAGCCCAGAAGTTAGACAATTAGTATCACAAGCAGTAGGTGAAAACCTAAGTAACATATCTCCTGCAGCAGCTGGAGCAATGCAAGGAGCAATGATAGGTGGTATTTTAGGAGGTATATTGGGGATGAATAATGCTATGGTTAATCCTATGATGAACCCTATGATGAATCCTATGATGAATCCTATTATGATGGGAGGAATACTTGGTGGTGTGCTTGGAGGCTTCTTAGGAAATAATATAGCGGCAAACAATAATATGGCTTTATTAGGTAATTTCAATAATTTAAGTATAGGAATTGTTTCTATTAATAGTTTTAGTTTTCAAAACAATGCTATAGCAGTTTAGTTAATATATATAAAAAATAATTAATTTAAAAGGAGGCGTATTAAAATTAGTGAGCTACAAGATATTTTAAAACAAATAGATCAAAAAAAAGATAATTTTGATCTAAAAGATTTAAAAAATTTCTTAGTAAATATAAAAACTATAATAGATGAGAACATAAAAGAATTAAACGATTCATTAAAAGAATTAGAAACATATAATGAAGAAATAGATGAGGAAGATAAATTAATTTTGGGTATTAAAAATAGTTTGGAAAATATAAACATAAGAATAGAAGAATATATAAAAGTACTCAATGAGATAATAGATAATAAGCGTGCTTATAATGAGGAGGAATTAGAAAATCTAAATAAAGAAATAGAAGAAGATTTAAAAGCCTTAGAAGAATTGATAAACATTAGTCAGGAAAATGGAGATAATTTTAACCAGGAAATAGAAGATTTTTACCCCATAGAAGAAATAGATGAAATAATAGAAAATGAAGACTTAAATGAAAAGCAAAAAGAAAAACTTTTAAAAGATATTCAAGAAAGATTAAATAGTTTTAACCAAAATGTTGATTATTCTGTAGAAGATATATTAGAAAGTAATGATCTAATAGATGAAAACGATTTAAAAAAAGCGAAGATATTAAATAACTTACTAAAATCCTTAGATAAGGCTATAGAAGAAAATAATGAAAACAAAGTTAATGAAATTTTAGAAAAGATAAATGATTTTATAAAAGAATATTAAAATTTGAAATTTAAGTAAAAATAATCTATTCTTTTTATAAAAGGAATTTTCTTTTCTTTGGTTAATATTCTAAATGTAGATATTAATTAGATAAATAAAAAATATTTAAGGTTGTAAATAAATAATTTAGTATAAATAATTTATGAGGGGGAAGTGCTATGCAATTTGATACATCAATTAAGAAAAACGAAAATTTCCTAAAAAAGAATAAAAATAATAATAAACAAAAAGTCAAGAATTTTCAAGATAATTTCTTAAATAATTTGAGAAATTCTCAAAAAGAAACAAATATATTACTGATTAATGGTACAGAAATAACAGGTAAATTATTATCTTTTGATCAATACGTGGTTATATTGGAAAAGAATAATCAAAAAATGATGATTTATAAACATGCAATTGCTAAAATAAATTAAGTGTAATAAATGGTAAATGGTAGTTGAAAATTGATAATTGATAATTAATAATTAATAATTCATAAAGGGGAGAGGTAAAAAAAAGTATAAGGATGTATATTCCTACAAAGCAAGAGATTTTGTTAAATAAAATAAATGATTTAGCTAATACTAATTTTAAAAGTATTGATGAAATATTTAAGGAAATAACAGGAAAAGATAGTTTTTATAAACCAAACCTAAATAATCCCTTATCTCAAATAGAAGTAATAGAATATTTTGAAAATTTATTTAAAGATATACCTATAAATAAGTATTTTGTAGGATTAGGAGCTTATGATCATTTTATACCTCCAATAGTAGATGATTTAATTAGGAGTGAATTCCTAACTTCATATACTCCATATCAAGCAGAAATATCTCAAGGTACTTTACAAGCAATATGGGAATTTCAATCCCTTATTTCAGATTTATTTAATATGGATGTATGTAATTCTTCGCATTATGATGGAGCAACTGCCTTAAGTGAAAGCTTATTAATGGCTTATAGAATCTATTCAAATAAGAAAGCTTATAAATACATAGTTCCTAATTCTATAAATCCTCATTACTTTAATGTTTTAAAAACTTATTCTTATCCTTTTGATTTTATGCCTATATTTTTAGATTTTGATGAAACTGGAAAAATAGATATAAATAAATTACAAGAATTATCTAAAGATGAGGATATATTTGCTGTTATAATTCAGTCTCCTAACTTATTTGGTATAATAGAAAATGTAAATAGTATTAAAAATATAATAAAGGACAAAGTATTAATTTTATCGATTTTGGAACCATTAGCTTATTTTATTTTGCCTAAGATAGAAAATGTGGATATAGTTAGTGCTAACTTACAATCTTTTGGGATTCCGCTATCTTTTGGGGGACCATATCTTGGGGTTATTGCTACTAAAAAGGAATATATTAGACAATTACCAGGCAGAATTATAGGTAAAACTGTAGATAAAGATAATAATATAGCTTTTACTATGATACTACAAACAAGGGAACAACATATTAAAAGAGAAAAGGCAAATAGTAATATTTGTACTAATCAAGGACTTATGGCTATTAGAAATGCTATATATTTGCTTTCTTTAGGAAAAAATAACCTAATCAAAATAGCTAAATTAAACAACTTACTTATTAATTATTTAGCTCAAGAACTAATAAGTCTTAACAAAAATATAAAATTGATTTTTGAATCTCCAGTATTTAATGAAATGTTATTTTATATACCAAATTATAATGAAATTTATTCTAAATTACTTAATAAAAATATTGTTTTTGGTACAAATCTAAGAAAATTATACTTTGATAATTTACATTATCAGAATCTAATTAACAATCTAAAAGTAGTTTTTAGTCAAACAAAAGAAATAAAAGATGAAAATATATTTGATAATCTTAGCATTATAGCTACAACAGAAAAAATTTCTATAAATGATATCTATAATATTATTAAAGTTATTAATAACTAAATAACTTTTTAAGTATCTTTTACTTTCAAGAGGTATCTATTTATTTTTATAACTAATGAAGTTAGAATGAATGTTACTATTTTTCATTAGTGTTTATATTTATAGATTGTTTATAATTAGATTTCCAGGTAGTGTTTGCTTAAAAAGGGGATGTTAAATTGATTGATTGGTTTTTTATTTATTAATAGTAAATAGTTTTTTTTAAAGAAGGTATATTATAGTTTGAATTGTTATTAATTCTTTACTTAAGATTTTGCAACTTCTTCATTTATTTATTTTATAAAATTAAGTTTAAAATTCCTATTTGATTAATTAATTCTTTATTAGCTCTATTTAATTTAATAAAGGTAGTAGTGAAAATTAGAGGATTTTTTAGGATTTATGAATAATTAAAAAAAGGGAATATAAAAATGTAATTTTGGGAGATTATCCATAAAACAAAAGGAGGAAAATTCTAAATTTTATGAAAATTAATAAAAATAAAAATACTTTTTATTTTGCTAAAAATGGATTTACGTTAATTGAGATGTTAGTAGTAATTGCAATTATAGTTATAGTAATTGGAGCAGGTATTGGAATGTTATCTAATAGAAAAAATTATGAATATAAAGCAGAAGTTGATAAAATATATAAACTAATAACTGATGCTCAAGCCAATGCTACTAAATCCTCACCTGTTATTACTATTAATAATACTACATTATTGACTTCAATTGGTTTTTCATTCCCTACTAATTTACCTAATAATGGAAATTATGTTGCCTTACTTAAAATTAATAAGATAATTTCTACTAATAATGCTAGTATAAATGATAGTTTAACTTTAGAATATTTTGAAAATATAAGAAGAGAATTAATAATTGATAATATAGATCCAAGAAATAATTCTCCTCAAAATGTTGTAATGACTACTAATAATTTACCTTCATTTTATCAAGGGAATACTCTTTTTGTTGGTAATAATTATCCTATTTCGTATATGGTTTTAATAAGAAATAATAATAATAGAAGGATTCCTATAGTTTTTAGAACAAATGGATCTTTAGCTCATTCTACTCAAGAGTTATATGTGCAAATAAGACATTTGTCTAATAATAGGAGATTTAGAATTTATTATATTGGAATAACAGGTAATAATATAAAAAAATATGTTAGATAATTTAACAGAAAATCAAGAAATTAAAGATATAAAGAATCTAACTAAAGTGGTAGTAAGTATAATAGGGAAGCCCAATGTAGGGAAATCTACTTTATTTAATTTATTAGTTAATAAGGGAATAGCAGTTACTTCTGAGAATGAAGGAACAACAAGAGATTTATTAATTAAAAAATCTAAATTTAAGGATTTAGAATTTGTTTTTATTGATACAGGTGGAGTCCTTAAAAATCAAACTGATATAGATCTTTCTGTTAATAATAAAATAATTGAAGCTGTTAATAATAGTGATATTGTTTTATTTGTTGTAGATAATAACTCTGTTTTTAATTTATTAGAGGAAGAATTATTAAATATTCTAAGAAATACATTTTCTAAAGATTTAAATGAGAGAGTAATCTTAGTTATAAATAAAAGTGAAACTAAGAATGAAAATCAAGAATATGAATTTTTAGGTTTAAAAGATTACATTAGAATTTCCTGTAAGATTTTAATGAATATAGATGAACTTAAATTTAGAATATATGAGAAAGCAAAGAATTTAGTTGAAAAAGGCTTGGTAAATATAAATTCTAAGTATAGGGATTATGAAGAAAGAGGATTAAAAATAAGTTTCATAGGACGACCTAATGTAGGTAAATCTTCTTTAGTTAATGCTATATTAAACGATAATAGAGTTATAGTTTCAGATATAGCTGGTACTACTCGAGATAGTGTTGATATACCTTTTAAATTTGAAGGTTTTGAATTTATATTAATAGATACTCCAGGAGTTAGAAGGAAATCAAATATTTCCTCTAAATTGGAAGCTTATAGTATAACTAGGTCAATTGGGAGTATAAAACATTCTGATATTGTTATTTTAGTTATTGATATATCTGAAGGATTAACTAGGCAGGATAAGAGATTAGCTTATCAAATTTATAAAAATTTAAAACCCGCTATTATAATAGCTAATAAATTTGATATTCTTTTAAATGAATATAAACAGAAATTAAAAAATAAGTTTGATAATAATTTTATTGAAAATTTAAAATATGAGTTAGGAAATAGTATAAAAGAACAATTATATTTAATTAATTATGCCCCTATTTATTTTGTTAGTGCTAAAACTAAGTACCAATTAGAATCAATTCTATATGGTATTAAAGCTGTTAAATCTGAATTAGAAAGAGATTTTAGTAATTATAATCTAAAGGAGGTATTTGAAAATATGTTGCTTTCTGTGCCCTTACCTTATATAGTTGAAACTAAAGTCAATAAAAAACAAAAGAAAATAAAGTTTAAAATATATGATGTAATTTATTATAAAGAAGAAGTGCCTACTTTAAAGGTTATAAATAATTTTGATTTTAAGGAGATACCTGAAAGCTTTAAAAATTATATAAAAAACAATATCTCTAAAATATTAAATATAAATAATGTCCCTATTAAACTATTATTTAGTAGAAAACTAGATAAAAAAACTAATTAGTTATTCTACAGTGCTAAATATAAATAGTGTTATTTAGTTCAAGAATATGGTAAAAAAAATAGATTTAATTTTTTATTTTTTAAAGATTTTTTTTAAAAGGATATAATCTAAGAATAGAAAATAAAAAAAATATATGAGTAAGGATTCAAATAACTTAGATTCATTATTAAGTAATAATTGGATAAGAATAGGCATTTATGTAGTTATTATAATAGTTTTATGGTTTGTAGCTAATACGTTTGAAAATAATAAAATAGTAAGGGGGTTAGTAGGTTTAAATTTTATATTTCTTACAGCTTTGTTACTAAGTAGTGATATAAGAAAAATCAGTTTAAAGACGGTAGTAGTGGGTTTTTTATTTCAAATTGTTTTAGCTCTATTTTTGTTATTAACACCATTTGGCGTAGTTTTTTTCAAGGGAGCTAATGATACATTTTTAGCTTTAATGGATTATGCTAAGAAAGGAATAGAGTTCTTATTTGGAAGTTTTATTACTGGTAAGGTAGAAGATCCTTTAAAGAATTTTACATTTATTATATTACCCACTATAGTATTTTTTGGGGCTTTAATATATATGTTATATTATTTAGGTGTGATGGAGAAAATAATAAAAGCGTATGCGTTTATTATGATGAAAGTTTTAAATACGAGTGGTGCTGAGAGTTTAGTAGCTTCTGCTAAATTATTTGTAGGTCAAACGGAGGCTCCTTTGATTATCAAACCATTTTTAGCTGTTTTAACGAGCTCTGAGATATTTACAATTATGTCGGCAGGTATGGCTACTATGGCTGGTGGAGTTATGGCTGCTTATGTGGGAATGCTTAGTGGATATATACCTACTATTGCTGGACATTTGCTAACTGCTGTTATTTTATCAGTTACTGCTTCTATATATTTGTCTAAGATTATTATTCCTGAACTAGAGGATCCTGTAACTAAGGGGAATATAAAGATAAAAATAGAAAAACCAGGTACTAATCTATTTGAGTCTATAACATTAGGAGCACGTGATGGTATGTTTTTAGCTTTTAATGTCGGGGCAATGTTACTGGCTTTTATTAGTTTAATTTCTATGCTTAATGATATTATCTTTAATTTAACTTCTTTTTTATTTAGTCATATTCAGTTTTTAGCAAGCTTTAAACCATTTAATTTTCAAGATATCTTAGCTGCTTTCTGTTATCCGATAGCTTATTTATTAGGTGTACCTAAGCAAGAAGCTTTCTTAGCTGCTAAATTTATTAGTGAAAAAATAGTGATAAATGAGTTTGTTGCTTATTCTGATTTTGCTAAAACCTTAGCTACTAATCCTAATCTTATGTCAGAGCAAACTAAAATTATACTAAGTTATGCGTTGGGGGGATTTGCTAATTTTAGTTCTATTGGGATTCAGGTAGGTGGGATTGGTTCATTAGAACCTAAAATAAGACCTACTATTGCTCAGTTGGGTTTAAGAGCTCTAATAGTTGGGAATTTAGCGAATTTTTCTTCTGCTGTTATTGCTGGGATGCTTACTACTCATGCTCACTTTTAAAAAAAAACAATTATATCTTTGTAATTTTTTATTTTATTTTATAAAACCTTAAATTTTTTAGTTGATTTTTATTAATTTTTGAAGGAGGGAAAAATGATGTTAAAAGATGTATTTATTGTATCAATGGGAAGTACAGTTTATGGTAAAATAGCAGGGGGATTAGCAAAGTTAAAAGCAGTAGATTTAGCTTCTTTGGCTTTAAATAAAGCAATAGAGTTAATTAATCCAGAAGTTTTTAATAATATAATAAAAGAGCATAGATTTATTGTTATTTTGGGTAATGTTATTCAAGCAGGAAATGGTCAGAATTTAGCAAGACAAGTACTATTTAAATCTAATTTACCTATTAGTACTCCTGGGTTTGTTGTAAATCAAGTTTGTATTTCTCCTATTAAAGCTTTAAATTTAGCTTATTTATATATAGCTACTGGTGAATATGATGTAGTAGCGGCTGGTGGAGTTGAAAGTATGACGAATGCTCCTTTTCTTGCTAAGCTAAGATTAGGTAATAAGTATGGGGATTTAATTTTAGAGGATTCTATTAATACTGATGGTTTAAGGTGTGCTATTACTAATAAATTGATGATAGAAATTGCTGACATTATTGCAAAGAGGTACGGTATAACTCGAGAGGAGCAAGATATGATGGCTTATAATAGTCATTTAAGGGCTATTAGTTCTTGGAAAGATACTTTTTTTAGTAGTTATTTTGTGAATTATCAGAATTTAATTAGGGATGAGAATATAAGAGAAGATATAAGTTTAGAGAAATTAGCTAATTTAAAGCCTGTTAATAGTGAGAGTATAACAGCGGGTAATGCTTCTGCGTTAGCTGATGGTTCTTCTATACTTGTTTTAACCAATGAAGAAGTTATAAAAAAGTATAATTTAAAGCCATTAGTAAGAGTTATAGGGTTTGGAGAGAGTTTTGACGAGCCTTCTAATTTCCCTATTGTTCCTTCTTTATCTACAAATAGTTTGTTAAAGAGGTATGGATTAAATAAGGGAGAAATAGGGATTTGGGAGATAAATGAAGCTTTTGCAGCTGTTTTAGCTGCTAATATTAAGATTTTAGATATAGATTATAATTATACTAATGTTTTTGGGGGAGCAGTGGCTTTTGGACATCCCATTGGGGCTACTGGTGCAAGATTGGTTATTAACTCTATAGTAGCTATGAAAAAATTTAACAAGAATAAAGCGCTTATTATGGCTTGTGCAGGTAGCGGCGGAGGATATTCCTTAGCTATTGAAAATTTGTAAAATAAGTAATTAAAAAATTGAAAATAAAAATTTGAAGGATGGATTTTGATGTAGTTATTATAGGTTTTGGTACTTCTGGTTTTTTTTTAGCTTTTGAATTAATTAAGAATAATTTAAAGGTTGCGGTTATAGAAAAAGAGGATAATATTGGTGGGGCTTTAGTTAATTCTTTGATTTTTCCCACTGCTGGATTTCATACTTTGAGTGGGAAGCTAATTATTGTAGATAGTGTTAAGGAGTTTTTAGACTTTTGTATTAAAAATGGTTTTTCTAAGGGACATATTAGGGATCCTCTTAATTTTTCTTATTCTATAACCCCTATTAATCCTATTGCTTATAAAGCTTTTTTTGTTGACTATTTTTTACCTAATAATAATTTTGTATTGTTTAGCAGTTCAGTTATAGAAAATGTTTATGAAAAAGATGGTATTATAAGGTATGTAGTTATAAGAAATAAAGATAATAAAAAGTATAAGATTGGGGGTAAATTTTTTGTAGATGCTTCGGGAGTTTTAGAGTTATCTAGCTATATTGATATTAAATATCGTTTGGAATTAGAGAATTTACAGGCAGCTACTTTAATATTTAGATTATCAAATATAGATTTTACTAAGATTATTAAATACATTAAAGAAAATAGAGATGATTTTTATAGTAAAACTGATATAGATTTAATGCTAAGTAATGATTTTATAAGTGTTTCAGGATATTTTGAATTAGCTTCTAAATATTTATTTAATAGGGATTTATTATTAAGTAGAGACAGGTTTTTATTCTTTGGTGAAATTTTGAAAAATTTTGTTTATGTTAATACTTCTAGAATATTTTTAAAAGATATAATTAATTTTATTGTTAATGAAGTTAATAATTTAGGAGTAAAAAAAGAGGATTTTTTTAAAAAACGTAGTAGTGTAATATTACCTTCTAATAAAAATTTTTATAAAAATAAGAACATATTACATTATGATATATTAGAAAGAATAGGATATTATTTAGGTCTTAAGCAGGTATTTTATATTTACAAAATTATGAAAAAATATATAAAAGGGTTTGAGAATAGTTATATAGATTTAATTGCTTATAAATTAGGGATAAGGCAGTATAAGGTTTTGAAAGGGGAATATGAATTAAATATAGAAGATGTAATAAATTGTAATAATTTTGATGATAAGATATTGATAGGTACTTGGCCTATTGATATTCACATTAAGGATAAAATTGTTGAAAAAAAAGTTAATGAAGATGGTTATTATATTCCATTTAGAAGTTTAATAACAAATGAATATAAGAATTTGGTATTTGTAGGAAAACATATAAGTAGTGATGATTATGCTTTTAGTAGTTTAAGGATTCAAGCAACTTGTATGAATATGGGAAGTGTGGTGGGTAAGATTTTATCTAATTTGATTAAAAAAAGAACTTATGTTTTGGATATAGATTTTTCTTTAATAAAAAAAATCTTTAAACAAACTTTTTTAACATTTTATTAACAATTTTATAATTTTTATTTTATAATTTTAGTATAAAAAAGGAGTAAGTAGGAAAAATTAAACAAAAATCTTAATAATGATATAAGGGAAGGGGTAAGAAGTTGTATGATTAATACAGAAAACTATAATATAGATGAAATAAAAAAAGAGATGGAAAGTATTAATAAAGTTAAAAAAACAAGAAAAGTTAAGAATTTAGAAAAAAATGATGAAAATGGGAAGGAGAAAGATAAAAAGAAAGAAAAGAAACTGAAAGAAACAAATAAAAAAAGTTCTAAAAGCAAAACAGCTAAGAAGACTGAGTTAGAAAATGATTTATTTTCAGAAAGTATATTTGATAGTAATGTTTTAAATGAATCTTTAGAAGATCTAAAGGATGTAGAATTGGTTATGTTAGCTAAGAAGGGTAATGCTAAAGCTATATCTATTTTGATTAATAAGTATAAAAATTTTGTTAGATCGAGATCTAAATCCTATTTCATAGTGGGTGCTGATAAGGAGGATATAATCCAAGAGGGTTTAATAGGCTTATTCAAAGCCATAAGAGATTATAATCCGGATAAGAAAACGAGTTTTAGGGCTTTTGCTGAGCTTTGTATAATGAGACAAATTATAACAGCTATTAAAACTGCTACTAGACAAAAACATTTGCCGCTTAATTCGTATGTTTCATTAAATAAGCCTATTTTTGAGGATAATGGAGAAAGAGTTATGGCTGATGTTATTGCAAGTACTAGAACATGTAATCCTGAGGAAATTTATATAGCTTTAGAATTAACTAAAAGTATAAAAGAAAAGATGAAGAAATATTTAAGTGGCTTAGAATCTAGCGTTTTGGCTGAGTATTTAAAGGGGTTATCTTATTATGAGGTAGCTAAAAATATAGGAAAACATATAAAATCTGTGGATAATGCTTTACAACGAATTAAGCGAAAAATCCAAGAAACTATTAAAGAAGCTTACGGGATTTAGTAATTTTTTGTTTTTTAGTATTATAATTTTTTACTCTAATTAATTTTAGTGAGTTTGTTTTTTACATTTATATTTTTTATTTAAGGAATTTAAAAAAAAATGTAGAATTTGTATTTAGGTATGTAATTATTTTTTATATTTGAATAAAGAATGGATAGTTTTTGGAAGGAAAAAATAGATAAATTAAATAGTGCTATTGAAAATAATGATTATGATTATTTAATGTCTAATTTTGTATTAGATTTAGCATATTATTTTAGGACTTTTTATGATGAACAGATTTTTTATAATGTTTTGGAGAAATTTAATTTATTAGCTAAAAATAATATTAGTTTACAATTGCTAATATTAGAATTAGCTATAGAAATTAATTTTTCAATTTTAACTGAGGATGAAGAATATTATAGAAAGATTATAATTGATACTACCAGGAAGGTAGTAGCTTTATCAGCTCCATATAATGCTAATCTTAAGAAGGATTTTCCTCAGAAGTTTAATTTATTGGGAGGAATATATAAAGTAATAGATATAGTGGATAAAATTAATAGGGAAAATTTAGGGGAAAAAGATTATAAGCAAGTAGAACAAAGTATAGCTAATTTATATAAAATAGATCCAGATAACTATAAAATAGGGTTTTTTGATGCTTTATCTAAGTTAAGGAGTTCTAAGACGATATTTAGGAAATCTTTAATAGATAATGTTATAAAGATAATAAGTAGTAATGTATTAGAGAAGGCGTTAGCACAAGAATTGATAGGTGATATTAGTGAGCCTTTACAAAGTTTGAGTTGGTATGACGATGCAGAAAATATTTATAAATCCTTAGGACTTTATAGAGATTTAGTTAGACTTAATTTGAAGAGAATAGAAAAATCCAAAAATGATCCTTCTTCTAAGGTATTTTCTGCTCAAACTGGAATTATGACTTCTAATTATCTGTTAATACTTAATCAAAGAGAAAAAGCTAGAAATTTATTATTTGATTCTTTAAATTTGTTTCTACAAGCTCAAGGGTATCTTGAATTACTGGAAGCTTTAAATTCCTATAATATAATAGAAAATTATCCAGAAGAGAAGGAAAAATTTCTTAAAGTAATTATAGAGACTTTTGAAAAAAGATTGCAAATTGATCCTTATAATATTAATTTATATATAGAATATGCAAATTGGTTAGAAAAGTTTGAAGTAAAAGATAAAAAAATAGAGTATTTGTATAAAGCTTATGAAATAGCTAAATCAAAAAATATTCCTAACAAATTATTAGATATTTCTAATATTTTATTAAAAATGGATCCTTTAAATGGAGATTATATCGTTAAATATATTGAAGCCTTAAAATTAAATGAAATGGATCCTTCTAATTTCTTAATTGAAAAATTAACTGATTTACAAAAGTATAATAAAACTGATTTAATTCAATATTTATTTAAGACTTATCCTCAACTTATACCTTCAGATAAAATCCAGCAAATTGAAAGGGAAAATTTACTTAATTCTTTACAACAATTGCATTTAGCTGATAAAATAAAGTTACTAAAGGATTATATTTTGAAATACCCTAAGGATGAAGAAGTTAAAATGATTTACTTAAGCAATATAATAGATTTACCTAGTTATTATGATGAAGCATATGCTATTTTAAATGAGAATTTTGATATTTTTGTAAATAATAAGGATAAAATTGATACAAATTTAAAATATAAAATTTATAAATTATTTTTAATGAAAGAGGATTTTGAAAAAATTATTCTGATATATTAATATTAAATGATTACGAAAAAAGATTGGGGATCTAGAAATAATTTTTTTGCTCGTATTATAAACCTTATTTTTGTTTTACTTATTATTTTTGTTTTTGTTTTATTTAATAAAAATCAGAATAATTCTAATTTTGAAAAAAATAGTAATTATTTAGATACTTATATTAATTTTATTAAGGAAAATAATTTAAAAGAAATTGATCCTAAGATTATAAAACAGAAATTAAAGTATTTTGAAAAAGTTAGGTTCTATAAAGTTATAGATGGTGATACTATTAAAGTTATAAATTTAAATGATAATAAAGAATATAAAGTGAGATTAATAGGAGTAGATACTCCTGAAAGTAGTTATAATGAAAAACTAAAAAGAGATATTAAAAGAACTCATAAAGATGAGAATACTATTATTTCTTTAGGACTAAAGGCTAAAGAATATACTGATCAAATACTAAAAGATCAAGAATATTTATATTTAGAATATGATGTTTCAAAGTATGATAGATATAATAGGATTTTAGCTTACGTTTATTTAGAAAGTGGGTATATGTTGAATTTAATTTTGGTTTTAAATGGTTATGCTAAGGTATATACAATTCCTCCTAATGTTAAGCATTCTGAAATATTTTTAAAAGCTCAAAGCTTTTCTAGAACCAAAAATTTTGGTTTATATAAGTATGGATTTTAATGAATTCATTTAAGAAGATGTAAAAAAAGGGGTGTGATTTAGTTTATGAAGAGATATGTTTTAAAGATGGATGATAAGGAATTGGAGTTTGAGATAAATAAAGTGGCAAAGCAAGCTGCTAGTAGTGTAGTGGTAAAAAGTGGAACTTGTTGGGTTTTATGTGCGGTAACTTTTAATGAAAAGCCGAGAAATGATATTGACTTTACTCCATTAACAGTTGATTATATTGAGAGGATGTATGCTATTGGTAAGATCCCTGGGGGATTTATAAAAAAGGAAGGGAAACCTACTGATAATGAAATACTTAAAGCTCGACTAATTGATAGAACTATTAGACCTTTGATAGATCCTAATTTTTTTAATGATATTAATATTTATATTAATGTATTTTCAGCTGATGTTAGGGAACGTCCCGAAATTTTAGGGCTTTTAGGTACTTCTTTAGCTTTATTAATTAGTCCTATACCTTTTTATAAACCTGTATCTGCTTATTATATAACCAATGAGAATTTAGATTTGGTTGTTGCTTCTATTAGTGATAAGATAACCATGATAGAAGCTAAAGCTAATGAAATTAAAGATGATTTAATGTTTGAATTTATCAATCAAATTTTTGAGAAAAATAAAATAATTAATGATTTTCAATATCAAATTTATGAGGAATTGAAGCCTGAAAAAATTCAAACTTCTTCTATTGAAATCCCTTCTTTATTAAATGATTTATATGAAAAATATTTTAAGGATTTAACTATAAAGTTATTAAATGAAAAGGATAAAAAACAAAGAAATCGATTAATCAATGAAATTAGTTTAGAAAATTTAATTAATTTGGTTTATTCTAATGAAGTAGAAGAAATAAAGAATCAGTTTAATGAATTTATTAGTAATAATAAGATAAATGAATTTATTTTTAGTATAGTCAAGAAGGGATTTTTAAAGAAGTATTTAAAGAGACAGGTTTTAGAACAAAAAACGAGAATAGATGGTAGAGCTTTTAATGAGATAAGACCTATTGAAATAGAGGTAGGGATATTACCCTATCCTCATGGTAGTGCATTATTTACACGTGGACAGACACAAGTGCTATCTGTTGTTACATTAGGTACTAAAACTGATCAGCAAATGATAGAAGGATTATTATTAGAAGATGAATTTAAGAGATATATGCATCATTATTATTTTCCACCATTTTCTACTGGTGAAGCTAAGCCTTTGAGAGCTCCAAGTAGGAGAGAAATAGGGCATGGGAATCTAGCTGAAAAAGCTTTAGAGTATTTGATTCCGCCTGAAAACGAATTCCCTTATACTATAAGAGTAGTTTCAGAAGTTTTAGAATCTAATGGATCTACTTCGATGGCTTCTGTTTGTGGTAGTAGCTTAGCTTTGATGGATGCTGGGGTGCCTATTAAAAAACACGCTGCAGGTATATCCATAGGTTTGATTACTAATGAAAATAATATAAAAGACTATGTTTTATTAACTGATATTCAGGGCTTTGAGGATTTCTTTGGGGAAATGGATTTTAAAGTAGCTGGAACTTATGATGGGATTACTGCTATTCAAATGGATACTAAATTAGAAGGCCTAACTTTAGATATTGTTTATAATTCTTTAAAGCAGGCTAAAGATGGTAGGAATTTTATTTTAGATAAAATGTATAGCGTTATAAGTAAACCTAATGATTTAGCTGCTAATGCTCCTAGGGTAACTGTTTTGCAAATAGAGTCATCTAAAATACCCGATATAATAGGTCCTCAAGGAAAAATTATTAAAAAAATCATAGAACAAAATAAAGTTAAAATAGATATAGAAGAAGATGGTAGAGTTTTAATTTACTCATCTAATGAAGAGGATGCTATTAAAACTAAATCTATAATAGAAGCTATTACCAATATAAAGGAAGGTAATGTTTATTTGGGAAAAATCGTTAGATTGGAATCTTATGGAGCTTTTGTTGAAGTAGCACCTGGTAAAATAGGATTGCTTCATGTTTCTGAATTGGGCTTAGGATTTGTTAGTGATGCTAGATCTGTTTTAAAACTTGGAGATGAAATTGTTGTTAAAATATTAAAAATAGATGAAACAGGTAGATTTACTCTAACAAGAAAGGGATTAATTGATTCTAATATTAATTCCCTAAAATAATCTATTCTATTAAAAAAGGAGTAGAATTTATAATGTTAAAAAATAAAGTAAATTTATTTTATTTTTGGGGTTTTATCTTTTATTTTATTTTTAGTATTTTGGTAATTCTTGGTAAGGAATCTAAAATAGATTTATTTAATAGGTACGTACAAAATAAGGATTATGTTAAAGCACAGGAGGTAATAAATGATATCAAAAAAACATCAGAATTAGATGCTTTAATAGCTCAAATGATTTTATACGCTTATAAAGATAATAATTTAGATAATTCTAAAAAAGTTTTAAAGATATTAAAACAAAGATTTGTAGATAATCTATCTAATCAAAATCAAAAGAATCTCAATTTTTCTAAGATTTTATATAATTGGGCATACATTTTGTATAATGTTAAAAAAGATATTTATCAAAGTGAAATTAATGTTAATGAAGCTTTAAAGTATAATTCCAATAATATTGATGCTATTATTTTATTAGCAAAGATAAATTATGATAAAAATAATCTTGATAATTCAGAGAATTTATTAGCTAACGCTTATGAATTAGCTTTAGCTAAGAATTATTTAGATATAGTTAATTTAGTTTCTATTTACACTGATATACTTTTAGAAAATAAGAGATATGCTAAAGCTAAAAATATTTTAGAAAATTATTATCAAAGAGATAATAAATTATTATTAAAGTATGCTAAGGTTTTAACATATTTAGATGAGTTAGTTCAAGCAAATGAGATTATAAAACAATATTTAAAGAAAGATAATAATAATTTAGAGGCTTATTATATTTTAGGGTTAACTTATAAAAGGAGTTACATAAAGGTTCCTCAAGCTTTGGAATTTATTGATTCTATAAATCCTACAAAGGATGACAGATATTATATTAAGTTAGCTCAATTTTATGAAGGGATAAATAATGTGGATATGGCTACAAATTACTATGATAAAGCTTTATCTATTAATAAAGAAAATAAAAAATATTATATTTTAGCTATAACTTATGCTATAGATGCTGGTAAAGCTAATAGGGCTATAAACTGGGCTTATGAGCTATATTCTAAATATCCAACTGATTTTTATAGTGTATATTTATTAGCAGTTTGTTATGATGAAGCTAAATTGTTTGACAAAGCTAAAGAATTTTATTATAAAGCTATGGATATTAATCCTGGGACTTATGAACCTTATGTAAGGTTAAGTAGGATATTTTTAGAAGAAGAAACTGATTTTGATAATTCTTCAAAAATTTTGATCCAGGGGTATTATAATGTTCAGGATTTATATTATAAAAATAGGTTTAAAAAATCTATTAAAGATTTATTGGATTTAGAAAAAGAGTTTAAGAAAAAGTATAAGGAAAAAACTGGACTAGATATTTCTAAACCTATTAAACAAGATACCTTAAAGCAAATAGAGAAAATAATTTATTCTAATTAGATATTATAAATTAAAAAATAGATAATTTTATTTAAATGCACTGAAAATTAATTAATCTCTTTGCATATAAGCTATCTAGGCTTTATTATTTTTTTGATAAAACAAAATCTGCTTGATAGTAAAGACCATATATCTTTTCATTTACTACAATGTGTATAATAAATCATTGTCAGAAATTTTAAGATTAGATAACTAAAGAAAATGAAAAGTAATTTACTTTACCATATGTCCAAAAATTTGATTATTTATTTGAGTATGCTATTTATTATTTTTTTAAATATCTATCCATATTTTGAACCATTTTTAGAGAACTTAATATACATGTTGAGTAATGATTAATCCTTAGTTGTTTTGAAATTAATATATTATTAGAAATTTTAGTAAAGATAACATGAATTAGAGTTTTAAAAATTTTATATAAATAATTGGTAATAAGAGAATGTTATGTATGTTTGTGGTTGAGGGGAATGTGAAAAGAGGTTATTTTTTACTAAAGAAGTGATATAAGAAGATGGCAGCTGCATTGGTTAAATTTAAACTCTCTACATTTAATATTTCAATACTTACAGTTTTTAAATTATTTATATTTTTTATTATTTCTTTTGGAACTCCAGTTTCTCCACCTAATATTACTAAACTTTTAGGTAATATAAAATCATAATTTAGTTTATGTAATTTGTATTCTCCATTTTTATCTAATAAAATTATATTGTATTTTTTTAAGACAAAGTGATTAATTATTTTAGTGATACTATGGAATCTATGGATTTTGATTTTAGAGTTTCTTGAAGTTTGGATAACTATTTCATTAACGGGACAAGCATTTTCAGTAGGGATTAATATACCAGCTATATCAAAGGCATAACATACTCTCATTAAAGCTCCTAAATTCCTTGGATCTTTTATCTTATAACCTAAAACTATTATTGGCAATCTCACTTTATTAATATTTTCTTCTATTTCATTTAAACTACTATAAATAAAATCAAAGTATTCTAAAACTATTAACTGATGATCTAAGAAATTAAATTTTTTTTTTAAAGAATTAGAGTTTAGTATATGAACGGGAATATTGTTTTGTTTTAAATTATGAATTATATCTTTTATATAACTTTGATTTTTAATGGAATCCGATATATAGACTTTTGTTACTTTTTTTAGATTATTTTTATCTTGTAAGAATTCTTTTATAAGTTTCTTATTGTAAAGATACATATTTATCCTATTTACTTTAGAAGTTTTAGTTAATAATTTATTTTTTAATAAACTTTTGATAAAGTTCTACAATAGATGATTCTTTAAAATATCCTACACTAAATAGGAAAAATATTAATAAAAAAGTCAAGGATGTAAAAACAATATAGGGGAGTAATTTTAAATATTTGTTATTTAAATCACTAACTTGGAAGTATATTAAATCTGTAATAAGTTTTATTATCTTATAAAAATAGAAGAATATAGATATTGGTAGCAAATAGATTAAGTAGGGTAAGAATATATATAGCGAAGTAAGATAAAATATGAATACCAAAAAATTAAATAGTAAAATGAATTTAATAAAATCAGATTTTGAAGAATTTCTGTTATTAAATAAGTTATCATATTGTTCATAAAGTGCTTTATTTATAGATAATTCAAAATATTTAAAGATTAATCCTAAGTGTGAAGCCATAAATAATCCTGTAAAGTATCTAATGTAGTTTGTTGTTTCTCTTAGTTTTGAATAACTCGTTATTCCATCTATCCCAAATAAAAATAAATAAAACAAAAATAAAAATATTATTATTTTAATATGATTGGAAATTAAGTTATTTATATAGTTTTTGTCTTTGTAAAGTAATTTAGAAAGTAGAAATATAATAGTAAAACTTAACAAGAATCCGATATAAGTACCTGTATCTCTTGAACAAACGAAAAATTGATAACCTCCTATTGAGCAAAATGATCTTTCACTGATTTGATGGCATAAGCCGCTAAATATAAAAAATAAAAAATCGTATATTTTTTCTACCATAAGATTTTATTTATTTTTATTTTAACTCAAAATTTGCTTTATTTTTTATGTTTTATTTTTTATATTTCGTTTGAGAAAAATATATTAGGATAGTCTTTAAGGTTATAATTTGATGTCATGGGTTCTCTATATTCTTTAGCAGTTCCTATATACTTTAGATTTAGTTTTTATTTATTCTTAGTTATTCCCCCTTTTAAGTATATTTAAGCTTTTATGATGTTTTAATTTTAACTTTAACTTTTTTATTTATTTATTATTTCTTCTAATTTGTTAAGAATCTTTTTTAATTTGATTTCTAATTTTTCTTTATTTTTAGGATTTTTATTGTTTGGATCAATTTTTAGTTCTTTATAGTACATTTCATAAATTTTTAAGATATTGGAAAAATCGATAGTGTTTATTTGATTTTGTTGGGAATTTTCATCATAACTAATTAATTTTTTTTCTTCTTTTGTATATTTTTCTAATTTTATAACATTATCAAAATTAAGTAAATTCTGAATATCAAAAGAATTTAAGACATCACTAATTCTTATTTTTATATAACTATCTTTGTTATTTTCTATTTGGTTTATTAAATTGTTCATATTTTCATTTATTTCAAGTGTAATTAATTTTTTATGATTTTTAAGTTCTATAAACTCTGATTTTATTAAATTATTTTCTATTGTATTTAGTATTATTCCATGTTTATAATCTTCTCCAAAATCTAAGGGTAAAATAGAACCACTATAATAAATATTTTGAATTTTTTGGTATTTATGTATATGGCCTAAAGCAATATAATGAAAATCAAAGCTTATATCGTTAATTAGTACTTTATATATGTCATTAGTATATAATGGAGATTCACTATTACCTAGATTAGCACTATCTAGCATAATATGCATTACTAAAATTTTTATTGTATTTTGATTTAAATCTAAATCCTGTAATATTTTGCTTAATAAAATATTATGTAATTTTGAGTATGAATATTCTTTTTCTATTTGAAAAATCTGATGAAATTTAAGGCCTAACCTATACTCTATAAATGGAATTAATATTATTAAAATCTCTGTATTGTTTAGCTTGAATTTAAAATAGGGTAATTTAGAATTGTTATTAAAGTAATCTTCCAAATCTGAAAATGTGTAAATAATTATTTTTTTAGCACTAAATTTGTTTAGTAATTTATTATAAGCGTTTAGGTTTTTAAGTTTTAGGTCGCTATCATGATTACCAGAAATTATAAAAATATAATCAACTAATTCATAAGTGTTAATTAGGAAATTAATAAAGAGTTCTTCAGCTTCTAAAGAGGGAAGCTTATTATGAAATATATCTCCACTTATTATAACAAATTTAGATTTACTTTGTTTTATAATATACTCAATTTCTTCAAATGTTTGATAAAATTCATTATATCTATCTATATCTCCTTTTATTGATTTGATTTTTTTTCCTAAATGTAAATCACTTAAATGAATAAAATTTAGACTCATTTTTTATTAATAAGTGAGAAATAAAAATTTTATTAGATGCTATTATATCCCATAGTAGCTGCGTTAACTCTTTCTTCAGTGGATGGATGAGATCTTAGGTAAGGGTGTGTAAAATCCATTGAAGAATTAAATCTTATTAATAGATCTAAAAAAGGTTGTAAAGGTAGGTTAGCCATTTTTAGAGCTCTACCTGCGTAATAATCTGCTTCTAATTCTTTTTGTTGGTTATATACGTTAGTAGCAAAAACATTATTACCTGACATCCATTGATACATAAATACTTGGGGAATATGGTTTAATACTTCATGAGCCCATTCATGTGCTAATACCCCAAAAATAGCTTCATAACTTTCATTTTCTATAAACGATGGATCTATGAATACTATTTTTTGGCCTGTAGCCATTGCACCTAAGTTAGTTGGATATATTTGAACTGTTATATATGTCCCATATAGATAATTTAACTTATTTGCTATATCATTTAATTGATCATTTGTTACTTTTGAATAAATGTAATTTTTTGATATTAAAAAGAATAATAAAAATACTATAAAAAACCTGTAAAAAAATGAAAGAATAAATTTAATTTTGCTCATTTTTATCTTTTTTATTCTTAAATTTTTATTAATATTAAATTTAATTTATTTTTCTTTTTGAATTTTAGTTTAAAAAATAAAGGGGGAAAAAATCCCCCCTTTTTTTGAATCTTCTTTGTTAGTTTATAGGTTATTATCCACCGCCGCCTGCTAATGCTTTTGTCCATTGGTTAGCTATTTGGGATTGAGTTTTATAAGCATCTAACCTTGTTTCTTCATGCATTTTTCTAATAGCTCTATTAGTATCTAATACCATTTTCATCATTTCTTGTTGATGTTTCTTTTCTGCTAATTGTTCAGATAACATTAGATTTTCCAATTCTCTTCTATTTTCGTTATCTATAGCCCAGGCGCGTGCTTGGTTTATAATAGGTTGCCATTGTTGTTGTCTTAGGAATGGAAGCCATTCAGTGAAGTCTCCTATACCAAACATTTTGTTACACCTCCTTAAAACTTTTTTTCTTTTTTCAATATTATTATATTCATTTTTTTTGAAACTAAATAGTAAATTAGATTTTTTTTACAATTTTTTAACAAACTTTGTTTTTTATAATTTTACTAAAAGATTTTTAAATGGACTTCTATTAATAAATTTTAATTGGTATTTTGGAAGGTTTTAATTTATATTAATAAGAATACTAAAAGGGGGTGATGGATTTTATGGAAGGAATTTTAACTAAAAGTAGTGCATTAATAGTAGTGGATATGCAAAACGATTTTATAAATGGAAGTTTAGCTGTTCCTAATGCTGATACCATTATACCAGTTATAAATGACTATGTAAAATTATTTGAAAAAAATGGATTAATGGTAGTATTTACAAGGGATTGGCATCCTGAAAACCATTGCTCTTTTAAAGAAAATGGGGGGATTTGGCCTAAACATTGTGTTCAAAATACATATGGTGCTGAGTTCCATAAAGACCTTTATATGCCAAGCAATAAGTATATCATATCTAAGGCTTTTTTACCTGATTTAGAAGCATACTCAGGATTTGAAAAAACTGAGCTAAATGATTTATTAAAAAAGAATAATATAGATACTTTATTTATTTGTGGGGTAGCTACTGATTATTGTGTTAAGCAAACTGTTTTATCTGCTTTAGAATTAGGTTATAAAACTTATTTGCTTGTAGATGCAATTAAAGGGGTTGATCTAAATAATTTTGATAGTGAAAAAGCTATAAATGAAATGATATCTAAGGGTGCTAAAGCAATTGTTTTTGATGAATTAATTAATAAAGCCAAAATTTAAAAAATAATTCTACTTTTATATTTTTCTTATTTTTTTAATGAAAATAAGGGAGGAGGGGAGTTATTTTTATGTTTTTTTTATTAAAGAAATATAAAATTCTTATTTTTTTCTTGTTCTTTATTGTGTTTTTAGGGATCTCTAAAAATATGAATATATTAGGAGAATCTAAAAATATGAATAATTTTGAATATACTTTAAATTACTCTGTTAATATCGATTTGGATAATAATAATTATATCAAAATTAATACTTTTGTTTTAAAAGATGATAAAGTAAATTCTGTAGATAATGTAGATGTTAAATTTATCTATAACAATAGGGAAATATTTAAAACTAAAACTAATAATGGGTTTGCTTTGTTTAATTTAAATAAAGAAAATTTAAAATTAAATGAAAAAGAACTAAAAAATAATTACTTAGAATTAATTTGTAAAATAGGAGATAATGAAGAGAAACTAAGTTTTAATTTGGTAAAAGATTATAAAGTATTAATTATAACGGATAAACCAATTTATCAGCCTGGACAAAAAATATTTATTAAATTAATCGCTTTAAAAAGCATCCAAAATAAGTATAAACCTATAAAAGATAATTTTATTTTAGAAATAACTGACCCTAAGGGAAATAAATTAGAATATAAAAGTATTCAAACAGATACTTATGGTACTTTCTTTTATGAATACAATTTATCTAATCTTATTAATTTAGGAGTATATAAAATAAAGTTAATAAAAGATGGAAAAGTATTAAATACTATTAATTTTGAAGTTCAAAAATATACTTTACCAAAATTTAAGATTGAATTAGAAGATACTCCTAATTATTTAGTAATTAATAAGGAGTATGAATTAAGTTTAGAGTTATCTTATTTTTTTGGTAAAAAAGTAAATGATGCTAAAGTAGATATTGATGTTTATTCATTTGATGCTGAATTTTATAAAATAAATTCATATTCAGGAAAAACCGATAAAAACGGCACTTTTAAATTTAAACTTAAATTACCTGATTATTTAACAGGAGTAGATAAAAATAAGGGATTAATTAAGATAACTATAAAGGCAGAAGATAATGCTAATCAAATTGAAACTAAAGACTTTATATTTAATGTCTATTCAAAGGAAGTATTATCTGATATAGTTCCTGTTAATCCTATCGTTAAAAATAAAGAAAATAAATTTTTATTAATTTGTTATAAACCAGAAGGTGAAGAATCAAAGGATTCTAATTATAAAATTGTTTTTCATAAACCTTTTAACAAAACCTTTATTCTAAATAAAAATACTTTTAAATTTGATTATTTAGTTGTTGATGATTATATTGAATTTAAATATGAGGTAATTGATTTAAATAACAATCTTAAAGAAAGTTTTTCTTATTCTTTTTATACTAATGAAAATATTAATGATTATATCTTTTTAGATTTAGATAAGGTATTATATAAAGTTGGAGATAAAGTTAATTTGGATGTAATAACTAATGATAAAAAACAAGTTTATATAGAAACTTATTTAAAAACTAATAGTGGATTTATTTCATTATCAAGTGATACTATAGAAATTAATAAAAAAACTAATTATAGTTTTACTTTAAAGGATAAAGGAAATATAATTATTAGAGCTTATTTTATAGACAATAAGGGGAATATAGTTGATAATATAAAGTCAATAATAGTTAATGAATCAGATAGTAATTATTTGATATTAACAAACTTTGATAAAGAAATTTATAAACCAAAAGATAAAATGAAATTAAAAATAAATACTGTTTTAAATGGAAAAGAAGAAGATAGTAAAGTTTTAGTGGATATAGTAGATGAAGCTGTTTTATATTTAGCTAATAAAACCCCTGAATTACTTAAATTATATTTATCTTTAGTAGATGAGCTATTAACTCCCAAATATGAGGTTCATAATTATAAGGATTTAATTATAAAAAATCAAAATGATATTTTAAATTATGCATTACTTAAAGATTATAATAATTTAATTAGCGAAAATTTTGGATCTGAGAATAAAGTAATTAACAGTATTGACATTAAATACGAAAAAACCCTAAAAAATGCTCAAATAATTTATCAAAAGGCTTATAATTATTATACCCAATATAAAACTATTCCTAATATATTGGATTTAGATAAAAGTAAAGCTTATGACGGATGGAATAGATTATTTAAATTAGTTTTAGAAAATGGGGTTATTAAAGTTATTAGTTCTGGACCTGATGGAAAATTTGATACTAAGGATGATATTGTCTATCCTTATTATTATAAACAAAAAGAAAGAATTTTTTTTGATGATGTTAGAAAGTTAACAGGTATTATGTTTGAAAAATCTCTTTCTGAAACTTCTGTTAGTAATTTAAAACCAGAATTTAAAAAAGATAATTTAGATAGTAATTTTTCTATAAGGGAATATTTCCCTGAAACCTTTTATTCAAATATTATTGATTCTAATAAAGATTTCGTTTTAACTTTGCCTGATAGTATTACTAATTGGAAAGTTAGTTTATTAGCAGTTAATAAAGAAGGTAATATTGCTAATAAAGTTTTAGATCTTAAAGTTTTTCAAGAATTCTTTATTGATGTTAATTTACCTTTGTTTTTGACTAAAAATGACGAAGTTTCTATTCCCGTTATTGTTTATAATTATACTAATAAACTACTTAAAGTTAATTTAAAAATAAAAAAAGAGGATTGGTTTGAATTATTGGATGATGATCAAAAGAGTATAGAGATAAATAAAAATGAAGTAAAGAAGGTTTATTTTAAGATAAAAGTTGTTAAAGTAGGAAAGAATTATATAACTATTTTTGCTTCTTCTGCTAATTTTAAAGATGCTATAAAGAAAGAGTGTAATATAGTACCTGAGGGTATATTTACTAAAGATTCAAAGAGTTTTAGTGGTAATAATTCTTTTAGTTTTAGTATAGAAGGAGAGGGTAAGGGTGCTTATGTAGTTGTTTATCCTGTTTTATTTAGTCAAGTTTTGAGTGGGTTAGATAATTTATTACAGATGCCTTATGGTTGTTTTGAACAAACTAGTTCTGTTAATTATCCTAATGTTTTAATTTTAAAATATTTAAATATAAAAAATATAACAAACCCGTCTATAAGAATGAAAGCTAATTATTATATATCAATTGGATATCAGAGGTTATTGACTTTTGAGGTAGAAGGTGGTGGGTTTTCTTGGTTTGGGGATAAACCTGCTAATAAGGTTTTAACTGCTTTTGGGCTAAAGGAATTTAAGGATATGAAAGATGTTATTTTTGTAGATAAAGATTTAATAGAAAGAACAAAAATGTTTTTATTAAATAATCAATTAGCTGATGGTTCTTGGGATCCTGATAAAAATTACTTACATCAAGAAACCTGGCAAAATATCCAACAATCTAAATTAACTACTACTGCTTATATTCTTGATGCTTTATTAGAAAACGATAAAGATATCATTAATAATAAAAAAATCAATTTAGCTTTTAATTACCTAATTAAAAATACTCAAAATCTAAAGGATATAGATAGTTATACTTTAAGCTTTATTTTTAGTTCGTTTGTTAATTATTTAAGTAATTTAAGTGATTATAGCAAAGTAGAAAATAGTTTTATAGATAACTTTTTAAGGATTAAAAAAGAAATATTAAATAGATTAAAGGGAAACGATGATGGATTATATTTAGAGGGTCCTGAAGTTAGTTTATTTTATGGGGATTATAACACTTCTTCTATAGAAACTACTGCTAATGTTTGTATCTCCTTTACTAAATTATCTAAAATTAATTTAGCCAAAGTTAGAGATAATAATGAAATGGAGATAGCTTATAAGATGATAAAATATTTGATAAAGAATAAATCAGATAGTGGTTTATGGTATTCTACTCAACCTACGATTATGTCTTTAAAAGCTATATACTTATTTGATTTATTATCTACTATTTCTAATACTAATAAAAAAGCTACTTTAGTGATTAATGAAAAAGAAAAAATTAATATAGAATTTTCAAAGGATGACTTAGCTTATAAAATAATTGATATTACTGATTACCTTAAAGATGGGCAAAATACTATAAAAGTTAATGGTGATAATTTATTTTATGATTTAGTTTATTATCAATATATTAAAGAACCTGTTTTAGTATATAACAATCAAAAATTATTAGATATAAATGTAAGTTATGACAGAACAAAAGTAAAGGAAAATGATAAAATAAAGGTTAATGTAAAGATAACTAATTTATCTAAGAGGGTATTAGATATGGTAGTAGTTGATTTAGGGATTCCCCCAGGATTTAGTGTTATTACTGATAACTTAGATAATCTTAAAAAATCTGGTTTTATAAAAAACTATGAATTAACTTATAACCAAATTATAGTTTATTTTGATAAAATAGAGAAGGATATAGAATTCAGTTATGAAATAAGAGCTAATTATCCATTAAAAGTAAATACAGGAAACTATAAGGTTTATGAATACTATAATCCTTCTAATAAAATCCAAAAGCAAGGAAATATTTTAATTGTTAATTGATTTTCATTAAAAATTCTTTAAATTAACAATTAAAATATAGGAAAATCATTACAAAAAATTTAATTAAAAAATAGAGAATAGTAGCTTAAAAATATTAAATAATACTTAAAAAAAGGTGATATTAAAATGAAAATGGATCAATTAATGGACAAAATATTACAAGGGGTTAGAAATATAATTTTATCTGAAGTTAATACAAAAATAGATCAACTAAATGAAAATTTAACTCAAAAAATAGAACAACTAAATATAAATTTAAACCAAAAAATAGATGATGTATATCATAAACTAAATGTGAGGATAGATCAAACAAATCAAAGAATAGATTATCTACAAAATGAATTCAATAAATCTATTAATGAAACTCAAAAAGAATTAAAAGCAGATATCCAAAATACTAAAACAGAACTAAAAGGGGATATAGAGAGATTAGATAATAAAGTAGAAGAAGTAAGAAAAGAGTTAAAAGGGGATATAGAGAGATTAGACAATAAAGTAGAAGAAGTAAAAAAGGAACTAAAGGGAGATATACAGAATGTAAGGGTGGAGTTAAAAGGAGATATAGAGAAATTAGATAATAAAGTAGAAGAAGTAAGAAAAGAGTTAAAAAGGGATATAGAGAGATTAGATAATAAAGTAGAGGAAGCAAGAAAAGAGCTGAAAAACGATATCCAAAAAATAGATATAAAAACCGATTATTGGATACCTAAAATAGAAGAAAGAATGGATAAATTATCTTTAAAAGTAGATCAAATGAATAAAAGAGTAGATGACTTGTTTTTTCAATATGAAGATAAAATGAGTAATATTCAAAGAGAATACAAAAATTTTGTAATAAAGGATATATTACCTATATTGTATGAAAATATACTATCTATAAATAAAGAACTAAATGAATATGTAAATAATAAATTACTTCAAGAGTTAAATAAGATTATGGAAAATGAAGAAAATGAAGAATATAAGAAAAATATTCAATTTCAATTAAAAATAATAGAAATAATAAGGCAAGCTACTAAAGAATATTACCAAAAAGCTTCTTAAAACTAAATGATTTTTTTATAATTGCTATCAAAGTAGAGTTTTTATGGATTATAACGAATTAGCTACCTATTATAAGGAATTAAAGGAAAAAGCTAATAGATATAAAACAATTTTTTATTTAACAATTTTTATTTATATTTTAATTTTTATTTTTTTGAATGAATACTGTGTTTTATTTTGTTTCATTTTTCCTATACCTTATATATTATTACATGCTACATTACAAAATAATTTTTTAGATGATTTTTTAAATGATTTTATTCCTTATTTAAAAAATGAGGTAGTAAATAATACTTTTAAGGAGCTAAAAAAAGAAGGTTATTTAAATAAAATTTTTGAAGATTTTAATATAGATAACCAAGAGTTTAATGTAAAATATTATCCTGACTTTTCTTCTTATTCTGGTACTTTTAACTTAAATCGTCCTTATACTGATAGAGATTACATAAAAAAGTATTTTGATGAAATTTTTCATGTTATAAATCAGGCTTATAATGTTATTTTCGAAAAAATTTATTACTATAAAATAAAAGATCAGATAGATAATGGATATGAACTATATAGTATAATAAAAAATACAAGTGATTTTATGATTCTGAAATTGAATAAAGAGGTGAAAATCTTAGATATTGAAATTCTTTATATATTATAAAAGTAATTATAGGAAAGGCAGATATTTTAGGATAAAAGTTTTTAATGGAATAATTTTAGAATTTGACTTAAGTGTTCAAAATAATTTAGATATTTTTGTATTTTATGATAAAAATATAGAAGCTCATAAGGATTTATATAAAGACAAGGCTTATCATTTTTATAATGATTTTATATTAATTTATCCTGAAAGCTATAAAAATGACAAAGTAATACAGAATGTGGTAAGTAATTTAATAAATAGTTATTATGAGCAGAAGAAATTTTTTAATTCATTTTTTATTTTACAAGGTAATAAATTATATAATTTTTTATCCTATTATGACTTAGGTATAAATCCCAAGGAGTATAATTTTTATGATCTTCCTGATTTTTTGGGAATTAATGAAAAAAAAATAAAAGAATTACATTTAAAATATTTAAAATATAAAGAAAAAATTAAAAGAATATTGGATTTATTTAATTAGCTTTATTATTGATCAATTATTTTTCCAATTTCTAACTTATTTAATAAATTATTTTGAGTAATATATTTATTGAATTTCTCAATGAGATAATTAAAATCATTAATTAAAGGGTGTAAATTAATATTTTGGGTTTTATTTATAATAGCTCCTATAATAGCTTCTAATACATTAGCTCCAAAAGACCTATTATCTATATATATACTCAAAGTAATTATTTTTTTTACCTTTAATTCTTTGAGTTTTTTTATATCATTTTCAGTTAATGTATTTGTTATAATAATTTTCTCTTTAACTAAATCCCCTAATTTTTTTATATAATGAAAATCCCCACTTATTATATCTATTTTATCTATATATTTTGAAATTATGTTATAAATAGTTTTATCTTTTTCTTCTTCCTGTTTTTTCCCAATTGGATAGAGTAAGTAAAATGGTAAATTAAGGACATCTTGTAATAAGATATTAGCAATATTTTTAAGTTCATTTAGATTTTGAATTATTTTATTAATTTTTAAGGCAAAGACTAAATCCCCTATTAAAACTTTAAAGTTATTATCTAAAAAAGTTTTTACAGCACTAAATCTATCTAAAGAACTAACCTGTAAAACTATTTGATTATTATTTATTATTTTTTGATCTATTAAATTTTGGATTATTTTTTTTTCAATAATATTTTTTATTATACTACCATCAAATATACTTTTTTTAGTTGATAGTTTAGCTAATT
>JAPYWL010000098.1 GCA_028276365.1 Deltaproteobacteria bacterium
GTAGTTTAGTTAAAATAGATTCTGAATATAAAAAAGACTATGAAGAATATAGAATTTATTATCCAGATTGGGAGTTATTAAATTATTATATAAAGTTTAGTCAAAGCTTTTTTTTTATTAAAAGATTTGATTTTGATAATTTTCAAACTAAAATTATTATTGATATTTTTAATTATTTTAATAAAAAGCTAAAAATTATTAATTCTTGGGAACACTATTTTAAATTATTTAAAAATGAGATAAAATATAATAGAGCTTACTTATTTTTTTATTTTGGGTTTTATAGTATTGAGTTATTTATTGTATCCTTTGGAAATCTATTATATTCTTTAACCAATAGATATTACAATGTAAGTTATAAAAATTTATTTAATAGATTATATTCTTATTTACATCAAAAAGGGATTTTTATAAGATATATTGATTTAGTTAATTTATGTAATTTTTTGCTAAAAAATATTGTTTATATAATAAATAATGAGTTTAGTAATAAAGAAGTGGAGTTAATATCAAAAGATGGCGATAATTTGGTAAAAAAGCATTTGTTTATTCATCAATTTAAACCGATTTTATTTGAATTTTATAAATCATTAAGGGATATGTTTATTGATATTTTTACTAATATAGATTTACAGGTTATGGAGGATATATATGATGGGAATTTTAGGATTATTTCTAATTATGAAGTGAAAGATCTTTTTTTAGGTTTGCTAAATGATATAATTTTGGAAATAAAGGTATAGGGGGAAATTTTTATGAAGGTAGGATATTTTACTACAGTTGCTATTGAAGCTGCTTTAGCTGCAGGAGAATTTTTGAAAAATCTTTATAGAAAAGAGATTGCTGTGAATTATAAAGGGGATCGGAATCCTGTAACATTTGCTGATATTGAATCTCAAAGGATAATAAAAGAAATAATATTAAAAAATTTTAAAAATAGTGTTTTTTTAGCTGAAGAAGATTTCAATGAATTAAATATAGAGTATTATAGGAATTATGAGGATTATTTGTGGATAATAGATCCTTTAGATGGTACGGTTAATTTTAGGAAGGGGTTTCCATTTTTTTGTGTTTCTATTGCTTTGCAGTATAAAAAAGAGATAGTTTTAGGGGTTATTTATAGTCCTGTATTGAATGAGTTATTTATAGCGGAGAAGGGTAGTGGAGCTTATTTAAATGATGAAAGAATTTATGTATCTAAGACTAATGAGTTAAAGAAGAGTGTATTAGCTACAGGGTTTTCTTATGCTTTAGCATCTAATCCTGAACCGCATATCACTTTTTTTAAGGAATTGTCTGTAAAAACAGAGGCTATAAGGAGAGCAGGAAGTGCTGCTATTGATTTGGCTTATGTAGCTTGTGGTATCTTTGACGGATTTTGGGAATTCGATTTGAAACCTTGGGATACTGCTGCTGGTTACTTGTTGGTTTTGGAAGCTAATGGTAAAGTAACCACTTATCAAAATAAAAATTACTCTATATATGATAAAACTATAGTAGCTTCTAATGGATTAATTCATGATTATATTATAGATATTGTTAAAGATTATGAATATCAATAAGGATAGTTTTATTAGATAATTACAAGATTTATTCTAAGTAGCTATGATTTTTATTTATATAGTTTTTCTAAATAGTGGGTTTAGGTTTTTTATTTCTTGGGTTTTATCTACTTCTTCTTTTCTGGTAGCCCAAGAGGGGTAGGGGAATCTTATAACTATTGGTAGAGGGCAGTCGGGTTGAGAAAGTATCATATTGCCGGGTTTTAGTATTATTGCTCGTTTTTTAAGTGCTTCATTTAAGAAAGAATAATAACTTTTAGAAATTTCAAATGAATCGGATCTACCTAATACTTTTATAGCACAGTTAGATAGGATTCTATTTTCTACTAAGGAAGCGGTTTGTTGAGCACCTATTAATATTATTCCTAAGCTTCTACCACGCTCTGAGATATCTATTAATACATCTTTTATAGGGGTATCCGCATTTGCTGGTGCATACTTGTTTAACTCATCTATTACAAAAAAGTATTTATTTAAGTCTTGTTCTTCTTCCTTTTTTTGATATATTAAATAAAGTATAGCAGATACTACAAAATTTTTAGCTTTTTCGGGTAGGTTATGAACATCTATTACTGTTAAACTGCTATTACTTATTTTTTCCATTATATTAACTTTACTTTCAATAGATTTAGATACCAAGAAATTACAATCGTCTTTTATTTTTCTAAATCTTCTTAAAAAAGCAAATATAGTTCCTGTTGATTCATTTATTTCCCCTTTGTTTATTTTAAAATATTCTTCTAAATAATTATAAAGATCTTCTAAATTTTCTAATTGAAGTTTCTTATCTTTAATTTTAGCTACAAGTATTCCATTATTAGCTAATTCTTTATCTTGTTGTATTGTATAATCTAAAAGGATAGATAGATGTTTTTCTATGTATGAGATAATTCTTTCTAAGTTTTGATAATCTTTTATTTCATCTACAAAGAAAAATTTGAATAGATTATTTTTAGCTATTTCTGTTAAGGTGAAATAGTATAGATATGAATTAATTGAGGTATCGGGGATATCTTTTTCTTTTATTATAGAATTTTTTTTAGGGGGTACTAATATTGATACATTTTTAAATTCTTCTAATTTCAAATCAAGCAATTCATATTCTTTTGTTATTTGTTCTTTGGTTGTATTTTTTAGGTTTTTAAAGTTATTTTTTTTATTAAGATATAGTAGATCAGTTGATTTGACATTAAATATAATAGCTTTATATAGATGTGATTGTGGAGATTTTTGGAATAATGAGAATAATAAGAAGGTAGCAAAAGTTGTTTTAGTAGCGATTCCTGACATCCCACTTATATTTACATGTGCTCCATTTGTACCATCTATAAAATCTAAATTTAAGTATGCTATATTATTATCTTTTAGAAAGCCGATAGGGATTTTATTTTCCATTTTATCAAAATATAGTGCTAATTCAGTTTCTGGTTTATTTGCTTTATATACTTCATTAGTTGGATTTGGGGGGATATATATTTCTGGTTCTATTCTTGTAACTAATACCTTAGCTACTGAGATATTTAAATATGGAATTTTATTATTATACATTAGTTCTGTTTCAATTGCATAGCTACTTGCTTCTGTATATTTTGTTATCTCTGTTACTATCCCATAATGATAGATCTCTATATCTTTTATTATAGTTTTTGTATAAACTACTTCATCTAATTGAACTAAAGCATCATTTGATATTAAGAAATAAAATTCATATGGAGTATTTGGTTTATTCCCGAGTATTATCCCTACTTTTTCCATAA
>JAPYWL010000099.1 GCA_028276365.1 Deltaproteobacteria bacterium
TTTCAGGTAATATTGTTATAAGTGATTTAGTTAGGATGCCACATTTATTAATAGCGGGTTCTACAGGTAGTGGAAAAACTGTATGTATTAATTCTATTATTTGTAGTTTATTATTTAATTTTGCTCCTACAAAATTACAATTACTTTTAATAGATCCTAAAATGGTTGAACTAATACTATATGAAGGTGTTCCTCACGTTATAGATATTGTAACAGATGTAAAAAAGGCTCCAAGTGCTTTACAGCAAATGGTTAAACTAATGGAAGAAAGGTATAAATTATTTAGTGAGAAAAGAGTTAGAAATATCCAAGAATACAATAATTTAGAGGATGTAGAAAAATTACCATTTGTAGTAATAGTTATAGATGAGTTAGCTGATTTGATGATGACAGCAGGTAATGTAGTAGAAACTCATATAGCGAGATTAACTCAGTTAGCTCGTGCTGCAGGAATTCATTTAATTATAGCTACTCAAAGACCTTCTGCTAATGTTATAACTGGTATTATTAAAGCGAATGTTCCTTCTAGAATTGCTTTTGCTGTTGCTAGTCAAATAGATTCTCGGGTTATCTTAGATATGTCAGGAGCTGAAAATCTAATTGGTAGAGGGGATATGTTGTATTTACCTATTGGAGCTAATAGACCTATTAGGGCTCAAGGAGCTTTTATTGGATTAAAAGAAATTGAAACTATCGTAAAGTATTGGTCTATTCAACCTAAACCTGATAATTTAATTAAGATTGATTTAAGTAGTATCAATTTAGGTAGTGGATCTAAGGACTTAGAAGATGAAGAAGATCCTGAATTACTAAAATCTGCTGCTAAAATAATATTAGAAGATAAAAGAGCTTCTACTACATTATTACAACGGAAACTAAGAATAGGCTTTGCTAAAGCTGGTAGAATTATGGATATATTAGAAAAATTGGGGATTGTCGGACCTCAAGAAGGAAGTAAACCCAGAAAAATATTAATCCAATCTATTGAAGAAATTGAAAATATATTTAATGAATCTGTAAAAGATTAAAAATTATTAAGATTTTCTAATATTTAGGATTTTGTAATATTTAAAGGGGGTAGTTTGGTTATGGATTTAAAAGATAAGGTAATATTTGTTGCAGGTGGGGCAGGGAATGTTGGATCTTACCTAATTAAAGAATTTTTGAATCTAAATGCTATTGTATTAACTTCTACCAGAAGTAGAGAAAAATATGAAAAATTGAAAAATTTTGTAGGTTCTAAGGATAATTTAAAAATATTTAATTTGGATATAACAGATAAAAGTATTAATTATAAGGTAATAGAGTATATAGATAAGACTTACAAGAGATTAGATGGAGTGATTGTTGCTGTTGGATCTTGGTTTGAAGGCAAAAAAATTTTAGATTTAGAAGAAGAATTTTTATTAAATGTTTTTAATCAGAGATTTATTACTCATTTTGTAATAGCAAAATTATTTTTAAATTATATGATAAAGCAAGGAAAAGGGGTTTATTTAAGTTTAGCAGGGTATCATGCTGAAGATCCTTTAGAAAATTATGGACATATCTCTATAAGTGGTGCTTCTCAATTAATGCTTACTAAAATATTGTCTAAAGAACTAAAGGATTTTAAAGATATATCTCTAAATACAATATTAATGCCTGGGTTAAATACAAAAATAAAGGGTGAGATTTTAGCTAAATTTATTGTTAATTTTCTTATTCTTAATTTAAATAATCCTCTTATTAAAGGTCAAATTATTAAATTAAGTGAATATATATAACAATTTTGTTTAGTTTACTTAAATTTTTTTTATCATTAGTTTATTATGAATAAAAAAATGATATTTTACACTTTTGTCCCTTTTAATGAATCTAAACTAAATAGAGCTTATAACATAAGAATTTATTTTCTTAAAAAAGCTTTTGAAAAGTTAGGGTATTATGTTTATTTTATTGATGGATTTTACGAAGAGAGAGTAAATAAAATAAAAAATCTATGGAGTTTAATAGAAAAAGATGAAAAAATTGATTTTGTATATGGAGAGCTACCTAATCTGCCTTTTCTATTAACTTCTAAATATAGAGTACCACGATTATTAAATAATTATGATATCAAATTTTTAAGATTTTTAAAAGAAAAAAAATTAAGGATAGGTTTTTTTGTTAGAGATTTATATCATTTAACTAATGCAATTGATAAATTAGGAATAATTAAGAAAATTTTATATATATATTTTTTTAATTTATCTTTATTTTTCTTAAAAAAAGTAATAGATATTTTTTTTGTTCCAACATATAATTTTAGAGAACTTTTTTCTCATTTCTATAAAATAAGTATTAATAAAATTTCAGAACTTCCACCTGGTTTATCTTTAGATATCTCTAATATTTATCACCAAAAAGTTAAAGAAGAAGATAATAATGTTTTAAATTTAATTTACGTAGGTGGATTATATAATACTTTAGAATTATTTAAATGTTTTCAAGAATTATTTAATAGTAATATAAGAAATATTTTTTTATATTTTATAACTAGAAAAGAAGAATTTTTTAAAAGTAATTATTATCTTAAATCAGTTTTAGAAAATGGATTAATAAAAATTATAGAAGCCAATAAAAATGACTTACCTTTTTATTATAGTAAATCTGATGCTTCTTTATTATTTTATAAAACTTTTGAAATCAAGAATATTTATAACTTTGATTCTTATAATTATGGTTCTAAGGATTATATGGCTTTAGCTTTTCCAGTTAAATTTATGGAGTATTTAGAGAGTTTAAAGCCAGTTATAACTTACAAAGAAGCTTTTGCCGCTAAAATCGTAGAAGAAAATGACATAGGATGGGTTATTGATTATGACTATTTAAAACTAAAGGAATTATTAATTTATTTATTAAATAATAAATGGGAAATAGAAAATAAGCAAAGAAATATTTTTAAGATAATAGATAAATATAGTTGGAATAATGTAGCTAAAAAAGTTATAGATATATTATTATGATTTTATTAATATAATTTAATATTAATAAGGGTGGTGGTAAGATTGAGTTCTAACTTAGTTAATATGAAAAGTAAAATTAATAAAGCAAAATTTATCTTGAAGAATTATGGATTCAAAGTTTTATTTTTCCATTCGTTGAATTATATTTTTTCTAAAGTAGGTAATTATAATTTACATTACTATTTGAGTAAATATTTAGGCATAAATGCTGTAAAGATCAGCAAAACAACAGTAGATTATATAAATCATTTTAAACAAGATTTAGATAAAGTTTTCGAAAATGAAGATTTAAAAAAAAATTTTAGATGAATTA
>JAPYWL010000100.1 GCA_028276365.1 Deltaproteobacteria bacterium
AATTACAATTTTTATGAATTATTTTAATTTATTTATTCCAATTTTATATGTTATTATTTTTGTATTTCTTGGTTTATTTTATTATGTTTTTATTCAAAGATTAAGTTATCATAAATTTTTAGAAGTTATAAAGAATAAATATAAAAAAGTAATAGATATAAAAGAAGAAGATTTAATTATCTTAGAAGAGAAGATAAAATTTAATTCTAATATTTTGCCTTTTAATTTTATACTTTTAGAATCTGTTTTTTTAGCCATATTGTCTGTTTTTATGATTATTTTTGATATTTTTGTTGAGCTTAATATATTTACTTATTTACTCATAATTTTATTTTATTTTTTATTTACTATTGTTATTAGATATATTTATAATAAATTTTTATTTGAATTGAGCTATTCTTTTATATTGAGTGAATTAAGGGAGTATTTGGAAAAAGAAAAATTGAGAGAATTTGAGAAAGAAAAGGATGGTATTTTAAAAGAAAATGAGAATCTTAAGAAGCAATTAGAAGCTATGTTTGAATTTTATTCTAAGATAGATGTTAATTATTCCTTAAATGATGTTTATAAAAAGCTACATTATAGTATAGAAAAAAGTTTATCTTTTTCAAAATTGATAATTTTTTTATATGAAGAAGAGTACAATGAATTAGTATCTGTTTATGGAGTAAATATGGGAAATAAAACTTTAAGGTATGGTGTTGGGGATAGAGCTATTGGGATATGTGTAAAAGAAAGGAAACCGTTTGTTTATTTAGGGGGAACAATTAGTAGTAGCATGGCGATATTTATGGATGATAGATCTTTTATAGCTTGTCCTTCTGTAATCTCTGATAAAATAGTAGGGGTTATATATGTTGCAAGTAGTTATACTAAAGCATTTACTCAGAATGATATAGATTTTTTACAAGTTTTAACTAGTCAGTTTGGGGTATTTTATCTATATTATAAGGAATATTCTAAAACTCTGGATCTTGCTATAAAGGATGGATTAACGGGATTATATACTCATAGATATTTTCAAGAATTATTGAATCAGGAACTGGAAAAAGCAAAAAACTACAGTTATCCCTTAACTTTATTAATGATAGATACTGACAAGTTTAAACAATACAATGATACCTTTGGGCATCCTGAAGGGGATAAATTACTTAAGAATATTGCTAATATATTGACAAAAAATGTTAGAAAAAATGACTATGTTTGTAGATATGGAGGAGATGAATTTGCTATTATATTAGTAAATACTAAAAAGCAGGATGCGTATTACATAGCAGAGCGTATAAGACAAAGTTATACAGTATTGAAAAAAGAGGATATACAAGTGAGTGCGTCTATAGGAATTGCTTCTTATCCTGATGATGCAATAACTAAAGATGATTTAATAAAGAAAGCTGATGAGGCTCTATATGAAGCTAAAAGATCTGGAAGAAATAGAGTAGTCTTAGCTTAGAAAATTATATTTGTTTAAAATGTTAATATATCAAAATAAAATAAAAAATCTTTTTAATTATTTTTATTTAATTCTTCCGTTTTTAGTTATTTGGTTTTCATTTCATTTTTTATCTGTTATTTTAGGTATCATTATTGGTTTTTCCCAAAATAATGATTTTAGGGATTTAATTTCTTTGTTTAAGAATTTTAATTTTTTAAATTATGTTAATATTTTAAAAGATAATTTATTTTGGATATCGCTAAAGAATTCGATTTTATATACTTTAATTGTTATTCCTTTACAGTTATTTGCTTTTTTATTGGCTTATTTTTTGTATGAGTTAGCAGTTTCTAAATTTTATTTTTTTAATTATCTTTCTTATTTAGGAAGGATCATATTATATTTACCGGTTGTAGTACCCTTAGTTAGTATAGGTTTTGTTTTTAAGATTTTATTTAATGATGAAGGTATTATTAATCAATATTTAGCTTTAATTAATTTAAAGATACCGTTTTTATCAGATTATAAGTTTGCTTTCTTAGTTTGTATGTTATTAACTTTTTGGAAAGGATTAGGATATTATCTTATTATTTATTTTTCAGGTTTTTTATCAATTAATAAAGAAATAATAGAAAGTGCAGTTTTAGAGGGATTTAGTAAATTTGATATTTTATTAAAGATATATTTACCTTTATCAAGGGGTAATATTTATTTTTGCTCGTTTTTATCTTTTATTGCGTCTTTAAAAATTTTTGTAGAAGTTTTTGTTTTAACAGATGGGGGACCTGGAGTTTCTACTTATACATTAATGATGTATATTTATTCAAAAGCGTTTATGAATTATGATATAAACTCAGCTGCTGCTGCTTCTACTATTCTTTCTTTTATTATTATATTATTTACAATTTTTATTTTTAAAAAACAAATGCTTAATTATTCTTAATTACTAAGAATGTTCTATTTTTTATCGTAATATATATAATAGAATAGAAATCTAATAGAATATTTTTATTATCTTTTATGATAGAAAAAAGATATAAAATAGAAGAATACTATAAAGAAACAAAGAAATATATTTATAATTACATTTCTAAGTATTTATCAAGTAAGGAAGATATTGAGGATTTAGTTAGTGTAGTTTTTCTCAAGTTTATAGATAAATATAATGATATAAAAAATAAAGGAGAAAAATTTATTAAAAATTATTTGTTTAAAATAGCGAAAACTAAATTAATAGACTTTTTTAGAGTAAATAAAAAATATCAAACTTATGAAATAATTGATAATATTAAAAATAGTGAAAGTATTGATTTGGATAATTACTTACAAAACAAATTAATAATAGAAAAACTATTAAGTAATTTAAATGATGAAGAAAAAGAAATATTGATTTTAAAAATTGTGGATAATTTAACTTTTAAGGAAATAGCTGCTCTAAAAAAAACAAATATAAATACTGTTATATGGAAATTTAATAAAATTATAAAAAAATTGGAAAAAATTAAGGAAAATATGGAAAAATAAAAAAAATAAATGTATAAAGATAAAGTACTGCTTAAAAAGGAGATATTAAAGTATTATAAAATTTTAATATTAAATGGACTCTATTTTGAAGCACATGAATATTTAGAAAATTATTGGAAAAAATTTAAAAAATATAGTAAAAGTTATTATCTTTTTAAGATTTTTATACAACTGGCAGCATTATTACATAAAATAAGAAATCAAAAAAATTATAACGGAGCAAGAAAGATTATTAAAAACACTATTGATAATATCTCCAAACTTATTATAGTCGTATTAAACTAAGAGAAATAAAAGAAGAGAGTTT
>JAPYWL010000032.1 GCA_028276365.1 Deltaproteobacteria bacterium
GTTTTATTAAGTAATATTTGGGAATTAATTTTTATTTTTTTAGCTTTAGTATTTCTTATACCATTAGTAGAAGAAATTATTTTTAGATTTTATTTAATTAGTTATTTAGAGGATATTTTTTATAATAGATGGTTAATTAGTGTGTTAGGGGCTTTAATTTTTTCGTTGATTCATTTTGAGAATTTACTTACACTATTTTTTATATTCATTCTTAGTATTTATCTAAATTATGTTTATTTAAAATATAGGAACTTATATTTAAATTTTTTGATCCATTCAATTTGGAATTTATTAAATTTCTTAGTTTTAGTTTTTATATAAATTAGTAATAATAAATTAATAATTAATATTTAGTTTATCGTAGATTTTATAGATATATGAGTTTAAATTTTTAAAATTTAATGGATGTAATTTGAGGTTATATATATTATTGTTATATTTTATTTTTAATCCCCATTTTGTTCTTAAAGCTAACATAATTATTTCTTTTATAGCTGTCAAATTATCAATTTCTTCTATGTTTTCAATTGTTTGTTTAAAATAAGAACCTTTATTAAAATTACCAAAATAATTTAGTTGTTTTTTGTTGATTCTGTATATTTTTTGATTGTTAATAGTTAATTTAGATACGGCAGATGGTCCAAAACCTATATAGTCAAAATAATACCAGTATTTTAAATTATGAATAGAATATTTTTTATTTTTTGTAAAATTTGAAACTTCATAATGTTCAAAACCTAAATCTTTCAAACTATTATGAATTAGATCATAAAATTCATCGAAATTATTTTTAATATTTTCTATTTCTTTTAGAATATTTTCAAATTGGTGATAAATTACTTTTTTATCGTTATATATATCCAAAGCATAGTATGATATATGATTTATAGGTAAGTTTTTTATTATATTAATATTTTCTATAATGGATTTTGTTTTTTGAAAAGGATATAAGTAAATTAGATCAATAGATATGTTATCAAAATATTTATAAGTTAGGTCTATTTTAGATATTATAGAAGATGGATTAGATAATCTTCCTAGGATTCTTAAGGCAAATAAATTAAAACTTTGGACTCCTATACTTACTCGATTTATTCCTAAATTTTTTAAAGCTTTGAGGTAATTTGAGGTAATCAATTCTGGGTTTAACTCTATTGTTATTTCAGTATTTAAGGAAATTTTGAAATTACTGTAAATAATATCAAATATTTTTTCTAAATAAGATGGATTTATAAGATTTGGAGTACCACCTCCTATATATATACTATTTACAATTTTATCAAAATAAGGATAACCTATTTTATTAAGATAATTTTTGGAATCTAAAACTTCGTTAATAAGGTTGTTAAAAGATAGATTAACTTTTAGGGGAGTTAATTTAAAAAAATCACAATAAAAACAAATTTTTTGGCAAAAGGGAAAATGTATATAAATGCCTAAACTATTAATAGGTAGTGATTTGTTTATAAACGAGGGTAAGTATATGTTAAAAGAATTTAATTTAAAGAAATTTCTGTTATTAATTTTAACAGTTTTCATATATTTTATAATTATTAATATTTTTAGTTTAGTCCTTTTTAGTGATAATGAAGTTAATGCTGGAGTTTTGGTTCCACCAAAAGGGTTTGAGTATAAATATGATCCTGAAGCTCCTAACCCTGTAGATAAAACTGAAGAAGGTAATGAAAAATTAGAAAATAAACCTAAAAAAATATATTACTATCATCCTGATTTATTTAAAAATTACTATCAAAATAATATACCTAATAAAATTAACAATGATAATGTAAGTGATTATAATAACCAATTTGTAAGTACTAATAATGATTATAATGCTGTTCAAAATACTACCCAAAAGCAAATTAATAATTCTTTAACTTTAATGAATTTTTTATTAATAATTTCTTCTTTAAGTGTAATTTCATTAATTTTATGGATATTTTATATAAATAATTTAAAACAAAAAGAAGTACAAAATACTATACCTGTATATATGAAGTATCCTGATACTAAAAGTAAATTGAAAAAAAGAAGGACTGTTTTTGATGTTAAAAAATAATATAATATGAATACTAAAAAAAATGTTAAAAAAAATAAGGAATTTGAAATATTTTTACCAGCTAATTTTAATTTAAAAATATTAATAAATGATGAAACTAAAGAAAATATAATTAAGGAGTTAGAAAACTTATTAAATTATGTAGAAGAATCTATTAAAAACTATCAAAACAGAAAAGTTTTCAAAATAGGTCAACTTTATAAAGGAACATTTTTACAAGAAATTAAAGATAAAGTAGATAATATTCCCTCTAATTTAAGTAGATCAAAAACTATTGAAAATCTTAATAATATCAAAAATAATATTTTAAATTATATTGAATATGTCAAAAATTTAAAAACAGGGGATACTATTTTATTAAAGACAGTAAGTGGTTTTGTTAAGATATATAATAATATAAACTTTAAAGAATTAGAGAATGGAATTGATATAATATTAGATAAGTGGATTGTTAAAAAAATCAGTCTTTAAATTGATATTTTTATGAATTTAAAATTAGGGTTGAGTTTATTTGAAATTAAGGATCTTAATTCTATTGATTTTGGATTATTTTTATATTTACTTAATTATTCTTTTGAACTTAAAAAAAAACACGAACTAAATATATATACCCCTTTTTTTAAAGATACTGATGTGCTAATAGTAATTGATAATGAAAAAAATAGAGATTATCTTCATATTTTTCAGTTTTTTTATAAATTAAAAGCTAATGTAAATATTTATAGTATTAATGAGCAAGATTTAAGTAAAAATGAACATTTTGACCCTATTTTAACTAATTCCTATTACAAATATATTATTTTATTTTTGTTAAATGATTCTCTTGTATTTAAAATTAAATCTTTTGATCATAATATTTACAATAATATATATTTTAATTTAGATAAAAATTTTTTTGCTATATTTTTTATTTTGTCTATTATTTTTAGTTTCTATGAAATGATTAAAGATGATACTAAAAAAATTAAAATAGAAATAGATGACGAATTAATAAGTGAAAGTAAATTAGGTTTTTTATACCATCTTGTGGATAAGGAAAAAATAAAATCAATAATAAATAACTTATTTTTCAATAAAGAAGAAATTAGCTTTATTGTAAATATTAGTTATGGTACTTTAGCTACTTTCGAAATAAATTTATTAAAATTAAAAGATAATCAATCTTATAAGAATAATCAAAGAATAGGTGATATATTATCAAATTTGATACTTCTTATGGAATCTTTTTTTGTAAATTACTTAAGATATATAATTTAATAAATATATAATTTTTTATAAGTTTTATTAAATAAAGAGGGATTTAAGATGTTAAATCTAAAAGACGATAAGGATTTTAGTGTATTAAATAAAATATATGAGATAAATAAGAAAAAGATAATAGATTTAGATAAAAAAATAGAAGAAGTAGCAAATAAAGAAGGTTATAATTCTACTAATTATATAAATTTGAGTAAAAGTAAAGCAAGATTAAAGGAATTTACAGATAATTATGAAAAATTATCTAAGATAATGGAAGATATAGAATATGCTAAGGAATTAATAAATAATGAAAAAGACGAAGAAGCTAAGGAATTTTATAAAAAAGAGCTAAATAATTTAGAAGAAGAGGCTAATAAAATTGAAAAAATTTTATGGGAATTGATTTTACCCGAAGAGGATGAAAAAAATATAATAGTAGAAATAAGAGCAGGAACTGGGGGAGAGGAAGCTGCTTTATTTGCTTTCGATTTATTTAGAATGTACTCTAAGTTTGCTGATAAAATGAAATTTAAAATAGAAATTTTAGATCAAAATTTTACTGATTTAGGTGGGATTAAAGAAATTGTTTTTGCTGTTAATAATAAAAATGCTTATAAATATTTTAAATATGAAAGCGGAACTCATAGAGTACAAAGAGTACCTATAACAGAAGCTAGTGGAAGAATCCATACTTCTACTGCAACTGTTATTGTTTTGCCTGAAGTTGAGGAAAAGGAAATTCAAATTAAAGAAGAGGATTTAGAAATGGAAACATTTAAAGCAGGTGGAGCGGGAGGACAACATGTAAATAAAAATGAATGTGCTATTAGATTAAAACATATCCCTACCGGTATCGTAGTAACTTGTTCTGATGAAAGGAGCTTACATCAAAATAGGGCTAAAGCACTTAGAATTTTAAGAGCTAAATTATTACAATTACAAGAAGAAAAACAAGAAGAGGAGTTAAGAAAACAAAGAAGACAACAAGTAAAAACAGGAGATAGAAGCGAAAAAATTAGAACTTATAATTTCCCGCAAAATAGAGTAACTGATCATAGAATAAACTTAACTATCCAAAACTTGGAAGCTATATTGGATGGAGATTTATTACCCCTTATTCAAGAACTCCAAAAAAATGAAGCTGTTAATAAAATCCAGGAGTTACTTAATCTACAAGATAATTAATAAAATAGATAGCTAAAAATATTATCAATAAAATATGATTAATAATGAATTCTTAAAATATTTTAAAAGATTTTCTAAAGATTTTCCTGATTATTTTAAAATTAAAAATCCTAATTTCTTTCTAATGACTAAGTATTACTTAAGAAAACCTACTTTTAGATACTTATTGCAATTATTCTTTAGAAACCCTTTTAGAATTATTTTCAATACTATTTACTATTTACCTAAAATTTTTTTTATAAATTTATCAAATAAGATTTTAAAAAAGAAAGAAGATTTTTATAAAGATACTGCTTTAAATAAAGTAATAAACAATTTTTCTAAAGGCAAAGGGTTTGTAACTATAAGTTATTGTCAAAAGCCCTTAGATTGCCCTGATGGAAGATTTTCTTATAGATGTACTGGAAATTATGAAAGATGTAAATCTTGTTTTCTATATGAAGTAAAAACAAGATGTGAGAAATTGGATATTGATTATTATATAGTTTTAGGAGATTTAGATAGTGTTTGGAATATATTAAGAAATCAATTTAATAAACATTTATTTGGGTCTTATATTTTAACTACGTGTAATATGGTTTTAAATGTAGTTAAATATATCTCACCGCTATTTGGATTTACTGGTATTATTTTGCCTTTTAATAAAGGATCTTGTTTAACTATAGCTGCTTATGAATTATCTGAATTTGGATATAAAAATGTACAAACCGATTTATCTGATAATAACAAAAAATTATTACTAAATATTCTAAATGAAGCAATAATAATTAAAGAAAATAATAAAAAACTTAAAAATAATCTTATTAATAATAATTTAATTAATTTAAATATTATTGAATAAAAGTTAAAAAAGTTTATAAAATAATTAAGAAATTTTAAAAGGAGTTGAATTTAAAATGAAAAATTATAATAAAAACTTTATATTATTAATATTTGGATTTGTATTTATTATTTTTTCAATTATTGTTTTTTCTGATACTAAATGGAAATTAAAAATAAAGGGCCAAGAAAAAGAGATTTTAACTAATCCTATCATAAAAGGAACTAATGTTTTTGTTGATATTTATGATTTATCTAATTTATTTAATATTGATTATGAAATAAATTTAACAAGAAAATATATAATGTTTTATAAAAATATTAATCTATTACCTACTAATACTACTAATAATATTTCTATTACTAGTACTACCAATAATACTACTATCAATACTAATTCTTACATAACTAATTTTAGTAATAACTATAGTTTAAATAATGAAAATATTGTGGATTTAAATAAAACTATTATTAAAGAAATTAATTCTATAAAGGATGTAGTTATAATAAATCCTATAAATGAAATTAAACCACTTTATAAGGATTCTATTGTTTATAAGGATGAATTAAATAATGTAAAAGAAAAAATAAATGATTCTTTTATTAGTAAACTTAGTATTCCTATTGTAGTAGATAAGAATCAGAATATAAGTAAATTAGATTTAAAGGAGATAACAGAATATTTGAATAAGAAAAATGTTTCAGCTGCTATAATACCTATAGTTAGAGCATATGAATATCACGAAAAATCAGAGAATATTATGAATCCTGAAGTACAATTAATTGTAGATTATATACTAATAAATAATAAAGGATTTGTTTTATTCTTTGATTCTCAAAATATAATTAGAGGGTTAGCTGTTTTCTCTTCAAGCTCTAATAGATATAGGAAGTCTAAATTATTAGATCTTGTTGATTTATCTGTTCATAATTTTATTAATGATTTTTATAGATATAAAGAAATTCTTAGTAAATTTTAGTAATAAAAAATTATAAAACTAGGGGGAATTTTTATAATGCAAGAACAAAAAAATCATCAAAATGATAATGAAAATAACAAAAATACTGAATTATCTTCTAACAATATAAGTAATAATGAAATTAATAATAATTTAGAAAATATTGAAGAATCTACAGAGGAATATGAAGATGATAATAATACCCCTGTTTTGGCTGATTTTAAATATACTAAAGCTAAAGAAAGAAGGAAAGAAGAAAGAAGAGTTTTAGAACCTGCAAGATTAGTTAGAATTGTTATACATTATTCGCAAGATTTTATAGTTGATAAGTGGGTAAGTGTTGTAGATGTTTCTCGACATGGAATGAAAATTATTTCTGATATTCCTTTAAAATTAGAAGATAATGTAAAAATAGAGTTTTATGTATCTCAGGAACCTGTAGAAACCCAAGGAAGAATAGCTTGGTGTAAAGAATTGATAAGGAATTCTGGATTATACGCAGTTGGACTTGATTTAGCTAATCTAAAAGAAGCTGATTATGAAGTTATTAATAAGTTTTTACTTAATTTTGCTCCATTTGAAGAAAGGAGAGCAGTTAGAGTTAAAAAACCATTTCTAATAGAAGTAAAGTATTTAGATGAAGTACAAAGATTTTATACATATGCTGTGGATTTATCTATAACGGGGATGCGAATAATTAATGATTTTGAATTACCTACTGATGAACCTATATTAATTAAAGCTATACTGGGAAATGAAGAAACAGATTATATTAAAGCTAAAGTAGTATGGCAACAAGAAAAATCTTTTGGTGTTATAATTGGGCTTAATTTTATTGAAGCTAATAGTGAAGATATTAAAAAAATAGAAAACTTTATTTATTCTTCTTAAGTTTATTATAGAAAAATTTTTATTATCAAGAAATTTATTAAGAAAGAGGGAGGAACAATGAAGTTTTATATAACTACTCCTATATATTACCCTAATTCAGAGCCTCATATAGGTACTGCTTATACTACTATTGCTTGTGATGTTATATCCAGATTTTATAAACAAAAAAATTATGATGTCTTCTTTTTAACAGGTACTGATGAAAATAGTAATAAAATAATTGAAAGTGCTTCTAAATTAGATAAAGATCCAAAAGAATATGTTGATGATATGGCTGTTTTATTTAAGACTATTTGGAAAAATCTTGATATTGAATATACTAAATTTATAAGAACTACAGAAGACTATCATATAAAAACTGCCCAGTTTGTTTTTAAAAAACTTTACGATCAAGGATATATTTATAAGGGGTTATATGAGGGATGGTATTGTATTCATTGTGAAACTTTTTGGCCTAGTTCTAAAGTAGATGAATCTAAATTATGTCCTAATATAGAATGTAGAAGACCTCTTAATTATATAAAAGAAGAAAATTATTTCTTTAAGTTATCAGCTTTTGAAGATAAATTACTTAAATATTATCAAGAGAATCCTGATTTTGTATATCCTGATTATAGATTTAATGAAGTTATATCATTTACTAAATCAGGACTTCAGGATTTAAGTGTTAGTAGAAAATATAATAACTGGGGAATAAGGGTACCTTTTGATGAAAATTTTTCAATATATGTTTGGATAGATGCTTTAACTAATTATATTAGTGCTTTGGGATACCCTTTTGAATTGGATTTATTCAATAAATATTGGGAAGTAGCTCACCATATGGTTGGGAAAGATATAATAAGATTTCATGCTGTTATTTGGCCAGCTATTTTAATGGCTCTTAATTTAAAATTACCCCAGAAAATTGTAGTCCATGGTTGGCTTACTTATGATAACCAAAAAATATCTAAATCTAAAGGAGGAGACATTTTTAACTTAAAAAATATAGCTTTATCTAATGATAAAATTAAAATCTCTGCTATAAGATATTATTTACTTAGGGAAGGGTCTTTTGGGCAAGATATTCCAGTTAGTTTGGAAAGATTTAAATATATTTATACATCTGAACTTAGTAATAATATTGGTAATTTATTTTCTAGGGTTTTAGCTATTATTGATAAAAAACTAAATAAACAAGTATTTAAAGAATCTGATTTTAAATATATTTCTCTTTCTTTTATTAATGAAGTAATAAATAATTTTGATAAAGGATTATCTAATTTTAATTATTCTAAAGCAATATTAGAAATATTAAACTTAGCTGATTACCTTAATAAAGTTATTGAAGAAAATAAAGTATGGGAAATTAAAGATAATAAACTAAATCAAATTATGTATGAATTATTATATTCATTAATTGTATTAAACAAAATGATGTATCCTTTTATGCCTTTTATATCAAATAGTGTAATAGAACAATTAAATTTAGACCAAGATTCTTTAAAATGGGATTCTAAAGTAAGTGAAATTATAAATATAAAGGAAAGAAGAATTTTATTTCCTAAGATTGAAAATGTAGATATATAATTTAAAGGAGGTAACTTAAAAAAATATAAATAGGAGGTAGTTTATGAGAGTAGTTGATTTAGCAGAAAGAGGAAAAATGTTAGTAGATTGGGCATACAGAAATATGCCCGTAATTAAGCTAATAAGGGAAGAATTTAGGGTAAAAAAACCGTTAGCTTCTTTAAAGATAGGAGCTTGCTTACATATTACTGCTGAAACTGCTAATTTAGCTATTACCTTAAAGGAGGGTGGGGCTAACGTTATTTTAACCGCTTCTAATCCATTATCTACTAAGCCTGAAATAGTTGAATATTTAACTAAATATGAAGGAATAGAGGTGCTTTCTAAACCTTCTGAAACTCCTGAAGAGTATTACAGTAATATCAGAAAAGTTATAGAAAGTAATCCAAATTTATTAATAGATGATGGGGGAGATTTAATAGTAACTATAAATAAAGAATATAAAACTATTGCTTCTAAAATAATTGGTGCTACTGAAGAAACTACTACTGGGGTTATTAGAATAAATAATTTATATAATGAAGGGAAGTTATATTTTCCAGTTATAGCAGTTAATAATGCTAAAACTAAGCATATGTTTGATAATAGATATGGCACGGGACAAAGTACTATTGATGGGATATTAAGAGCAACTAATATATTAATAGCAGGTAAGGTAGCTGTTGTTGCTGGATATGGATGGTGTGGTAAAGGAGTAGCTTGGAGATTAAAAGGAATGGGAGCAAGGGTTATTGTTTGTGAAGTAGATCCTATTAAAGCTTTAGAAGCTGCTATGGATGGATTTGAAGTCAAAACTATGGAAGAAGCTTCTAAAATAGGAGATATTTTTATCACAGTTACTGGAAATATTAATGTTATATCTTCTAAGCATATAAATAATTTAAAAGATGGAGCTATACTAGCTAATTCTGGACATTTTAATGTTGAAATTGATGTTTCTTATTTAGAATCTAAGAAGATATCAAAGAGGTTAATACGAGATAATCTACAAGAGTATATAATGCCAGACGGAAGACATATTTATTTAATAGCAGAAGGTAGATTAGCTAATTTAGTAGCAGCAGAAGGGCATCCTGCTGATGTAATGGATATGAGTTTTGCTAACCAAGCCTTAGCCTTAGAATATTTAGCTACTAGAAAAAATAAATTACAACCTGGAGTATATGATGTTTTAATAGAAATTGATAAAAAAGTAGCTAAACTTAAATTAGCTTCTATGAAAATAACTATAGATGAATTAACACCTGAACAAATTAATTATATCAATAGTTGGTCTTTAGGAACATAATTACATTTTTTTGTTTTATTTTATTTACTATGGGTAATTTTAAAAAAATAGCAATAATAGATGTTTTTAGTTTATTGTATAGAGCTTTTTTTGCTATCCCTTTGCTGACTGTTAATAATATTCCAGTTAATGCTATTTATGGGTTTATTAGAATATTATTGAAAATGTATAAAGAATTTAATATAGATTATTTAGTTTCATGTGTAGATAAAGGTAGGAGTGGAAGAAATATTTTTTATCAAGAATATAAATCAAAACGTCCTCCATCTACTGATTTATTTAAACAACAAATTCCTATTGTTTATGAATTTTATAAATTCTCTAATTTAAAATTAATCTATAAAGAAGGATTTGAAGCTGATGATGTTATTAATACTATTATCCATAAATTTGTTAATCAAAAAATAAATGAAACTAATTTTATATTTGTTATAACGGGAGATACTGATTTATTACAATTAATTAATAAAAATGTTTTTGTAATTATCTTAAAAAAAGGAATAAGTGATTATGTATTATTTGATAAACAAAAGTTTTATAAAGAATATGAATTTGATAGTAATTATTATTTATTATATAAGATCTTAGTGGGGGATAGTTCAGATAATGTAAAGGGAATAGCAGGTATAGGTCCTAAAAAAGCTAAAAATTTTATTAAAAATATTTCAAATTATTTTTCAGAAAAAAAATTTGAATTTAATGAAGAAAATCTAAATCTTATCTCCTCTTATTTATTAGATTTTTTTAAATTAAGTATTGATTCTGAAAAACTAAAAGAAACACTTAAGCTTAACTATAACCTTTTAAAACTAAAATTTATAAATGACTTACAAGAGTTTAATTTAGAGGAATTATATATTAAAGATAACTTTATAAATAATGGTTTTATTGATTTTTTAAAAAAATACAATTTTAAAAGTATATTACAAGAAGTTCAAAATGATTTTAATATAAATTATTCTAAAAATAATGAAAAGAAACAATTAAAATTATTTTAGATTGTAAGGTTTTAAATTAACTTTTAAAAAGGCATTAAAACTCTCTTTATCTTAAAATTAATATCATTATCAGAATAAGCTATAGCTAAATGATTTCTTTTTTTATCCATTACTGTAAATATATTTTTATCATTATATATTCCGTTTTTATTTAATGTTATAGTTGAGCTTTTTGTAAAATGATGCCCATTCCTTACTTTAAATATATACTTATCTTGAATTACTACTTTTGAAAAATTATCTAATACGTTATTTAAGGGTATTATAAAGTTGAGATCTGCAGAGTTTTTTATTTCTTCAATAGTATAACTATTAGATATATCAAAATTGTTAGAATTTATCCTAACCAGGAATGAAAGAGTTAAGGGAATGTTTATTAAATTAGATATATCATTTACTAAAGATCTAATATATGTACCTTCTGAGCATTCTACGTGTAGAGTTAATTTATCTTTATATTGGTTTATTATTGATATATTTTGTATATAAACGGTATGTTTTTTAAGGTTAATATTAGTTATATTTTCTCTAGCTAATTCGTAAGCTCTTTTTCCTTGGATTTTCTTAGCACTAAATGGTGGTGGTGCTTGCTCTATTTTCCCTATAAAATTACTTAAGGAACTCTCAATTAGTTTTATTATTTTATTTATTTCCGTTTTGGTATATTTTTCTTGTTTTATAATTTGTCCTGAAATATCATAAGTATCTGTTGAGATACCTATTTGAATTTCTGCAATGTATTTTTTTTGTTTATTTAGAAATTGTATTATTTTAGTAGCATCATTTATTGCTATAACTATAACTCCACTAGCAAAAGGATCTAAGGATCCTGTATGCCCAGCTTTTTCTACTAACTCTCCTATTATTCCTTTTCCCAAATATATTGATCTTAGTTTATTATTAATTATTTTTTTTATTTTATCAGTATAATTGGTAGTACTAAACCCTGGAACTTTATTTATTATTATAAATCCACTTAATTTTATGTTTTCCATAATTTTCCCTTTCTTTGATTTTATTATTTTTTTAAATTATTTTATTTTTAGTTCTTTTAAGTAATTAGAATATATTTTTTCATTAGGATTTAAAATTATAAGTTTTTCTAAATATCTTTTAGCACTTTCTAAATCCTTTAGTAAGTTTTTATAAATGAAAAATATTTTAAATAATATTCCTTCTGTTTCAAATCCATTTTTTATGGCTAATTCGTAATAGTACAATGAATTAGAATTTAAATCATTATTTTCTAATTCTATTGATTTTGCTTTTAGATAATAATAATATCCATCTATTATTTCGTTATTATTTTCATTAATTAGTTTTTCTATTAATAAATTCAAAGGTATATTATAATTTTTATATAAATCAAATGAACAAAGAATTATAAAACTAATTAATAATTCGATAATTTTTAATTCAAAGAATTTATTTAAATAATTTTCATTATGTAACTTAACAATACTATTTATTAGTAAATTTATTGCATTTTTATACTGATTTTTTAAAAACATAGATAAAGAAGCGGATAATATGCTAATAGGGGAAAAATTAATTTTATTTGCATATAGATAAGCATTATTAGAATATTCTAAAGCTTTTAAATTATCTGAATAATATATCCAGTAAGTTAAAGCCAATTGATAATATATATAAGCTAATTCTTTTTCAGATTTAATTTCTAAGATTAATTCTTTTAGTTTATTAATTAATTCTTCATTTTTATATAAATTTTGAAGTATTTTTATTAATATATCATAAGCATATAATGGGAACTCGATATTTAATGAAAAGGTTTTAGATCTTGCTGCTATTATATTTTCATATGCTTTAAAATAGTTTTTTAAATTTAGGTAAACTTTGGATAATAATATATAAGCTTCTATATCGTTTGGATTGAAATCTATTAGATTTTTTAAAATACTAACTAATTTATTTATATCGTTTATTTCTAAATATATTTTAGCTAAGAATTTATAGTAGCTTATATTAGTGGGATCTAAAGATAATGCTGTTTCTAAATTTTTTATAGCTTCTTCTAATTTTCCTGTTAAATAGTAAATATTTGCTGCTTTTTCATAATACAACGGATTACTTGAATTTATACTTATTAATTCAAATATTAAATTCAAAGCGTTTTCATAGTCCTTATTTTTTATCATTAATTCTATTAAGTACTCTTTATAGCTTATTTTGGTAGCAAAATTCTCTTCATCTGATATTAAATTTATTATAATATTAATAGCTTTAGAATATTGTCCTTTTATTTCATAGATTTGTGCTAGTTCATAAAGTAAGTCTTTATTATATCCTGTAAGCCTTATTATGTTTTCTATACTTATTATTAATGAATCTATATCATTAATAGCTTTTGCAGCAATATATAGATTTTGGTATATATTTAAGTTATCTTTTTCTATCTCTATTATTTTTTTGGCTAATTCTATTGCTTTAGAATATTCAGATATTCCTATATAAAATTCCATTGCTTCCTTTAAAGTTTCAAAATCTTCTATATAATCTAAAATTGAAGAATATATTTTAGCTAATTCTATATTTTTACCTAATAATTTATAAGATTTTATTAAGGAGGGAAAAATTGTAGTATCGTCTTTTATATGTTTTAAATACTGAGATAAATTTGAAATAGCTAATTCGTATTTTCCTAACTTAAAATAAGCTAAACCTAAATATTTATAAATTTTATAAAAAAATGGATCAATTTCTTGATTTTTAAGAATATAAAGTAGGTTAGTGAGTATGTTAATTGTTAAATTAGGATCGTAATTTAATACACTTCTTGCTGCTAATACTAAGTAAATATTATTATCTGTTAATTTATATAATTCATTAAATACTACATAAGAATTAACGTAATCTTTTATAGTGTAATATATATCGCCTAATAGGTTTAAAATTTTTTCATTTTTCCCGTATTTATCTATATAATAATTACAGTAATATAGAGCTTTATCTGGATTTTTTATTTTAAAGTAAGATTTTGCTAAAATATATATCATTGTCTTTGATTCATAATAAGGTACTAAATTCTCTAAAATATTAATAGTATTTTCATAATCTTTTTTTTCATAGTAATTTTGAGCTTTATTTAATAAAATTTCTATTTCTTTTAATGTTATACTAATTGTTTTATCTTGGATTTTATTTATATTTAATGAATTATCTACTTGTTCTAAATTTTTAGCTATATTTAAAAACGGAATATGAATATTTTTTTTTGTATCTTTTTCTTGAGATACTATTTGTTCTTTTGTGCTTTGTAAATTATAGATATCTTGATTAATTACTAATTTATCTTCTACTTCTTTTATCTTTTCTTCTAAAACTTCTGATTTATTTTTTATATTTAAATCCTTTATATCTTTTTTATATGAAACTATATCGTCTAATATACTACTTAATGTTTGATTTATTAAAGATTCTTTATCTAAAAAAGGAGTATTTAAGTTTTGAGAATTGACATTATTTTCTTTTATTGATTCATTTTCAACTACTGATATTTGGTTTTGATTATCAATTATTTTATTTATGTAATCTATAATGGTATTTTTAAACTCTGATATATTTTTATATCTTTTAGTTTTATTTTTTTCTATAGCTTTTAGGATAATATTTTCTAATTCTTTATCTATATTAGGGTTATATTTGGATGGTGGTATAGGTTTTTCATGTAAGATTTTATAAATCATTGCTGCAGCATTAGTATCTATTATAGGTAGATTATTTGTTAGT